>DATCFW010000410.1:0-11497 GCA_036509295.1 Solirubrobacteraceae bacterium
CCGACCCGCCGGCGATCGCCGGCTGCCCCGTGGCCCTGGTGGACAGGCCCTCGGGTGCCCGCGGGGACCAGACCTGGAGCAGCGCGATCAGCGCGGCGGCGGAGACGAGCGAGGCGACGATGTCGGTCAACTCGCTCGAGATGTAGTTGGAGACGGCGAACTGCATGACCGCGAACACCGCCCCGGCGGTCAGAACGGCCGGCCAGGTCTCACGCAGGCCGCGATGGCCGTCGACCATGAAGATCAGGATGAACGGGACCATCAGCGCCAGGAACGGCGTCTGGCGGCCGACCATCTGCGAGAGGTGGTGAACCGGCAGCCCGGTGATCTGCGCGAGCGTCGTGATCGGAATCGCGGATTTCAGAGGTCGAACCGGCGGCGCGCACGTTGCTAGTGTCAGCGCCGATGGCCACCGCACCCTCAGAGCCGCTTCCCCAGCGCCTCGCAGCGATCCGCGAGCAGTTAAAGCTGCTTGCGGACTATCTTTGACCCCGCGCAACTCGGTCAGCGCGCCGCCGCGCTTGAAGACGAGATGGGCGCGGCCGGTTTCTGGGATGACCAGGAGCGCGCCGCCAAGGTGAGCTCCGAGCATGCGCGCGCCACCCGCAAGCTGGGGGTGTTCCGCCAGCTCGAAGCCGACGTTGAGGATCTCGAGCCACTCGCCGAGCTGGCCGACGAGGATCCGGAGATCGCCGCCGAGCTCGAGGAGCAGATCGCCACGGTCCAGAGCCGGCTCGATGCGCTCGAGGAGGAGCGCCTGTTCTCCGGCCGCTACGACGCGGGGGACGCGCTGGTGACCGTCAACGCTGGCGCCGGCGGCACCGACGCCCAGGACTGGGCCGAGATGGTGCTGCGGATGGAGATGCGCTGGGCGGAGAAGCGCGGCTTCGCCGTCGAGCTGCTCGAGGCCTCGGCGGGGGAGGAGGCCGGGATCAAATCGGCCACCTTCCGCGCGCGGGGCGAGAACGCCTACGGCCTGTACGGCTCCGAGAAGGGGGTGCACCGGCTCGTGCGCCTGTCACCGTTCGATTCGGCCAACCGTCGCCAGACGAGCTTTGCCGGCGTCGAGGTCTCGCCGGTGGTCCAGGAGACGGCGGACGTGGCGATCGAGGACGACGATCTCCAGATCGACACCTACCGCGCCAGCGGGGCCGGCGGCCAGCACGTCAACAAGACCGACTCGGCCGTCCGCATCACCCACAAGCCGTCAGGGATCGTCGTGCAGTGCCAGAACGAGCGCTCCCAGTCCTCCAACAAGGCCGAGGCGATGGCGATGCTGCGCTCCAAGCTGGTCGAGCTCGAGGAGCGCAAGCGCCGCGAGGAGATCGCCCGCGAGAGGGGGGAGGCCCAGGACGTGAACTTCGGATCCCAGATCCGTTCCTACGTGCTGCACCCGTACACGATGGTCAAGGACCACCGCACCGACTTCGAGATGGGTGACGCCAACCGAGTCCTCGCCGGTGACCTCGACGGGTTCGTCCGCAGCTACCTGCTCAAGGCGGCGAAATGAGCGAGACGCCGGAGTTCTTCGACGTCGGCGAGTTGAGCGAGATGCGCGACGGCGCCGAGGTCAGCGAGGTCCGTCACGAGCGTGACGAGACCCACGCCGCCCAGCGCCGCCGGCCGCGTGAGCTACCGACCGCCCCGTACCTGGACGCGATCGTCTCCTACGGCTTTCGTGGCTCGGTCCGCTTCCACGTGCCCGGCCACAAGGGCGGCCCCGGCGCCGACCCGGGCCTGCGGTCAGCGATCGGGGAGCGGGCGCTCGCGCTCGACATCTGCCAGGACATCGAGGGCATCGACACCGGACCGACGCCGACGCCGTATCAGCGCGCCGAGGAGCTCGCGGCGGTCTGCTACGGCGCCGGCCGGACATGGTTTCTCACCAACGGCGCCACCCAGGGCAACCACGCCCTGTGCCTGGCGCTGGCCAAGCCCGGCCGGCACGTGCTCGTGCAGCGCAACTCGCACGCGAGCATCGTCGACGGTCTCGTGCTCAGCGGGGGGATGGCGAGCTTCGTGTCGCCCGAGTACGACGCCGAGCTGGGCATGGCCCACGGCGTTACCGCCGAGGCGCTCGACGCCGCGTTGCGTCGGTCTCCGGACATCAGCACCGCGTTCATCGTCTCCCCGACGTACTACGGGATGGCCGCCGATGTCGGCGGGTGCGCCGAGGTGGCGCACGCCCACGGCGTGGCGCTCATCGTGGACTGCGCCTGGGGGTCGCATTTCGGCTTTCACCCGTCGCTGCCCGCGAACCCGCTGCGGCTCGGCGCCGACGCGATGCTGGCGTCGACTCACAAGATCGTCGGCAGCATGACCCAATCGGCGATGCTCCACGTCGCCGCTGACGGACTGATCGATGCCGATCAGGTGGCTCGCTGCATCCGGCTGGTGCGCTCCACAAGCCCCAATTCGCTGCTGCTGGCGTCCCTGGACAGCGCCCGGCGCCAGCTCGGCGCCCACGGCGAGGCGCTGCTGGACCGCACGATCGCGGCGTCGTCCCGGGCCCGCGAGGCGATCGAGGCGATCCCCGGGTGCGCGGTCGTCGGCGAGCAGATGGTCGGCCGTCCCGGGATCGCCGGGTGGGATCCGCTGCGCATCGTGATCGACGTCCGCGGCACCGGATCCACCGGCTACGAGCTGGCCGCCGAGCTGCGGGCGGCCTACGACATCTACGTCGAGCTGGCGACGCACGCGACGCTCGTGCTCGTGCTCGGAATGGGTCAGCCGGTCGAGCCGCTCGAGCGCTTCGCCCATGACTTCGCGGAGGCGGTGCGGGCACTGTCGCGTCCGGCTGACGGCTCGGCGGTCGCCCAGCTCCCGGCCGCCCTCGAGCACCAGACGGTCGTCCCGATCCGCGACGCGTTCCTCGGTGATGGTGAGACCGTCCCGGTGGATGACGCCATCGGCCGGATCTCGTGCGAGTCGATCGCCGGCTATCCCCCCGGCGTGCCGACGCTGCTGCCCGGGGAGCGGGTCACCGCGGAGGTGGTGGCCTACCTGCGGGCGCTCACCGCCGCCGGGGCGCGCCTGCACGGCGCCGCCGACCCGACGTTCGCCACGATCCAGGTGCTCGCCGGATCCCACGGTGAGCACGGGGTTTCCGCGTCGGGTGACCCGGTGCCGGCCGCATCCGACACTCGGTAGGTTGACGGGCGGGGTCGGGGGCGGGGCCGCTTCCCCGCCCCCCGACGCCTATTTCACGATGATCGTGCCGTGCATCCACGGGTGGATGAGGCACACGAAGTGGTACACGCCGGCGGTGGTGAAGTCGATCTTTCCCGATGGCCGGATCGTCGGGGTGCCCGGATCGTTGTCGAGCGCTCCGAGGTTGGCGAACCCGTCGCCGTGCGAGGTGGGGGAGATCGTCAGCGGCTGCGCCGGATCGCTCGGATAGACCCCCTGCGCCGGGAAGCTGGCGCCCTGGAATCCCTTGGCCAGCGTCGTGAGCAGCGGAATGGGGCCGAACGTCGCGGTGTGGGTCTCGCGGGAGTCCTTGCTCATCTCGAACGTCACGACGGTGCCGGGGTTGACGCTCAGCGTCGCCGGGAACATGCCGTAGAGCTCCTCGCCACCCGGTCCGGATTCGCCGAGATGGACGGTGTCCGCCGGCTGCTTGACGCTGACGAGTGCCTTGAGCGTCTTCACCGCGGTGCGCGCCTGCCGCTTGAGCGCGGCGGCGGCCTGCGCCGCCGTCGGGACCGCCTGGCCCTTGGGCTTGACCACGACGTACCCGACCATCCCCGGGTGGACGTCGCAGTAGAACTTGTACACCCCCGGTTTGGTGAACTGGACCACGAGCGGCTTGGCCTTGGGTCCGCTGGCCAGCCCGCTGTCAATCCGGGTCGTGCCGTTGTAGACCTTGGGCCCGGAGGGCGCGAACAGCGCGGGGTTGAGCCCGATGCTCGGCACCTTGCCGTTGAACCAGAACGGTGAGCCCGCGGCATCGTTGACGCCGGTCACCGTCGCCCCCGGGACGAGCAGGGGAAGATCCTGGCCGGTCGTGCCGGGCAGATCGACCGTGTGGAAGCCGTTGAGCTTGAACGTCACCTTGTCCCCGGCGTTGATCGTCACGCGTTGCGAGAAGAACGCGTTGACGTCCGGGTTGTATCTCTGCTTGAACTGCTTGGTGAGGCCGCCAACCCGTGGCGGGCCCGCGTACACGGTCGTGCCGGCCAGTGCGGCCGATGGAAGAAGCGTCAGCGCCGTCACGACGGTGCTGACGGCAAGCCCGGTCCTGCGCATCAGCTGGTCCGCCTTCTGGGTGCGTTGGCGGCACCCTAACCGACTCCCCCCGAGGAATGCAACAGGCCGCACAAATGCGGCCGACCAGCGCCGGTTCGTATGCTCGCAGACGATGATCGAGGCCTCCATCGCCGACGCCGTCGCGCGCGCCCTCGCCGAGGATCTCGGCGACGGCGACGGCGACGTGACGACCGCGGCCACCGTCCCCGCGCGGACCCGAGCCCGGGCGGTGATCACCCAGAAGGCTCCCGGCGTCATCTTCGGGCTCGACGCGGCCGAGGCGACGTTCCGCGCGCTGGACCCCGCGGTGACGTTCACGCGCGCGGTGCACGAGGGGGTGTGGCGCGAGCGCGGCGAGGTGCTGGTCGTGGAGGGGCAGGCGCGGGCGCTGCTGTCCGGCGAGCGGACCGCCCTGAACTTCCTCCAGCGACTCTCGGGCGTGGCGACGATGGCCGCCCGGGCCGTCCAGGCGATCGAAGGGATTCGGCCCCGCCCACCCCGGATTCTCGACACCCGCAAGACGACGCCGGGCCTGCGCGCGCTGGAGAAGGCGGCGGTCTCCGCCGGCGGCGCGACCAACCATCGCGCCGGCCTGTACGACGCGATCCTCATCAAGGAGAACCACGCCGCCCTCGGCGGCGGCATCGGAGCGGCCGTGCGCAGCGCCCGGGCGCATGCCCCGGGTCTGCCGGTGGAGGTCGAATGCCGCAATCTGGCCGAGGTCGACGAGGCCCTGGAGGCCGGCGGGCGGGGCGAGATCCGCCTGTTGCTGGACAACATGACGCCCGCTCAGCTGCGCGAGGCGGTGGCTCACGTCGGCGGGCGCGCCCAGCTCGAGGCGAGCGGCGGCGTGACGCTGGACACGGTCAGAGCCGTCGCCGAGACCGGCGTAGACTTTGTGTCGGTCGGTGCGTTGACCCACAGCGCGCCGGCTCTCGACCTCTCCCTCCTGCTTCAGCCATTGCCATGAATCTGCCGATGCTCAGCGCCAGCGAGGCGCCGCTCTTGCTCGAGAACATCCCCGCCCTCCAGGACGAGGTGCGCGAGCTGGCCGCCGCCCGCGGGGCTGTGGTCCTGGCTCACAACTACCAGCTGCCCGAGATCCAGGACGTCGCTGACTATGTCGGCGATTCGCTCGGCCTCTCCCAGCAGGCCGCCACCGCCGACGCGGCCACGATCGCGTTCTGCGGCGTGCACTTCATGGCCGAGACGGCGTCGATCCTCTGTCCCGACAAGCGTGTGCTCATCCCCGATCCGGACGCCGGGTGCTCCCTGGCGGACTCGATCACCGGCGAGCAGCTGCGCGAGTGGAAGGCCCAGCATCCGGCCGCGGTCGTCGTCATGTACGTGAACACCACCGCCGAGGTCAAGGCCGAGACCGACTACTGCTGCACCTCGGCCAATGCCGTGCAGGTCGTCGCTCACATCTACCGCGAGCACGGTGAGGACACCGAGATCCTGTTCGGACCCGACATGTTCCTCGGGGCTTACGTGGAGAAGACGTTGGGACGCTCGATGCACGTGTGGGACGGGGAGTGCCACGTCCACGCCGGCATCAAGCCCCACGACATCACCGCCGTGCGCGACGCGCATCCGGGGGCCGACTTCCTCATCCACCCCGAGTGTGGCTGCTCGACCAGCGTGATGGAGTACGTGGCCGCCGGGGACGTGGCGGCGGACGGCGTGCACATGCTGTCCACCGGCGGGATGCTCAGCTACGCACGCGCGCTCGGGGCCGGTGCGACGGCCGAGGGGGCCGAGGGCGGCTCCCGTCCGCGCGTCACCGCGATCGTGGCGACCGAGACGGGGATGCTCCACCCGCTGCGCCAGGCGGCGCCCGACGTCGACTTCATCGCCGCCAACGAGGCCGCCTCGTGCCGCTTCATGAAGATGATCACGCTGCCCAAGCTGCGCGACGCGCTGCGCGACGACGTCCACGAGGTCAAGGTGTCGGCGCCGATCGCCGATCGCGCCCGGGTCTCGATCGAGCGAATGGTCGCGATCAGCTGAGCGGCGGCTCGTCCCCGTCCGGGGGCGGCAGCGGGTACAGCGGATCGGAGTCCTCGAACAGGAGCAGGCCGCGCTCGGCGACGGCCTTGACCGCGGGCGTCGTGCTGCGCCGTCGCAGGAACTCCTCGATCGTGTAGCAGTGGACGTCGGCGACCTCACCCATCTCGAGGCCATCCCACAGCGAGGTGGCCTGGTAGACCCGCTCCAGCCACGGCATGCCCTCAAACGCGCGGGACACGAGCACAACCACGTACTCAGGTCCGCGCTCGCGCTGCGGCGGGGCGCCGTGGTAGTCGTCGACGCGGGCGCCGCCGAGCATCACCACCTGCAACGGCCAGCGATCGCCGACGCGATTGAGGTAGTGCTGGACCTCCCCGAGGTTGAGCGCGGCGGCCAGCTCCACCGCTCGATTGTCGACGACCGGCAGGACGGTCGTCAATAACCGGCGATCGCCCCGATCATCCGGCTCTCCAACTCCACCGCGGTGCCGTTGTCCGGCCCGTCGACGAACAGCCCAAACGCCAGCGTCTGACCCCCCCGGCTGTGGCAGTAGCCGGCCAGGTTGGTGACGTAGTTCAGCGTCCCGGTCTTGGCGACGCACTTGCCCGCCGCCGGCGTCTTGAGCCCGATCCCCTGCACGGTGCCGGTGCGGCCCACGGTCGGCAGCGAGGCGACCAGCTGGCGTCCGACCGCGGTGCCCGATAGCTCATGGAGGAGGTCGACGATCTCCAGTGGAGAGCTGCGGTCATTGCGCGACAGCCCCGACCCGTCGAGGATCGTGGGATGCAGGCCGTAGGTGGAGGCAATCGTGCGTGAGATCACGTCGGCGCCGTCGGAGATCGTTCCGCCCCGCCCGAACAGCACCCCGAGCTGCTTGGCGAACAGCTCGGCATACAGGTCGTCGGACGGGACGTCCATCAACCGCGTCATCACCGACATCGGCGGGGAGCTGACGGTGGCCAGCATCGTGGCGCCCGGCGGCGTCGTGGCGTCGTGCTTGGACGCCTTGACCATCACGTGCGAGCCCCTGAGGACGAGCGCCAGCTCGCGCGCGGCGAACGTCGCCGGATTGTAGTGGGGGGCGGTGGTCCCGTGGTCATAGGTGAGCGCGCTGAGCTGGCCACCGAAATCGGGCACGTCCGGGGCGTAGTTGGTCATGAGGCCTCCGCGGCGCTTGTCGAACTCCCCTTCGTCAGCGTAGATCCAACCGGTGACCCGGTGGATGCCACGCGACAGCAGCTGGGCGCCGAGCTGGCTGGCGGTCGGCCCGTAGCCGCCCGCCCATACGCGATTGAACGTCGGGTCCCCGAACGTCGGATCGCCGCCGCCGCGGAGATAGAGGTTGCCGTGCCAGACGCCGCCGCGCAGCGATCCAGTGCCGAGCACGGAGGTCCGCAGGCGCTCGTCGGGCCCGAGCTTGACCATCAGCGCCGTGGTCGTCCACAGCTTCTCCACCGACGCGGGTGGCCGTTTGACCGACGGGCGCAGCGCGAACAGCTCGGAATCGTCACTGACGTCGTAGACGAGCGCGCCGGTGTCGGGTCCGGCGGCGTTCATCGCCTTGGTCATCGCCGCCTGGAGGTGCACCTCGGCGGGGGTGAGCGCCGGGCGCCGAGCGCCGGTGATCAGCGGCGCGCCGCCGCCGGTTCGCGCGGGACGGCGGTGCGACGGCCTGTGGGACCCGCCCACCAGCGGCGCGCCGGCGTCAAACTGGGCATCGTGTGTGCTCGTGTGGCTGAGCGACCCCAGCAGCGCCAGCGTGATCGCTGCCACCGCGACTATCAGCCCCACGCCTGCGGCGACCCAGCGTCTCAGGCCGTCTCCAGCTCCTGGACCGTATGCGGCCCGACGCAGGCGATGGACAGCTCGTCAGCGATCCCGGCAGCGATCTCTCGGACCTCGTCGTGGGTGACGTTATCCAGCGCCTCGATCGTCCGATCCGGGTCGGGGTCCTCTCCGAACACGATCGTCTGCTGGGCGGCGTAGCGGGCGACGGCCCCGGTGTTCTCGAACGCCAGCGTGCGCGCCCCGGCGGCATACGCCTGCGCGCGGTTGACCTCACCCGTGGTGGGGCCCTGCTCACGCAGCTCGGTGACGATGTCGCGCATCCGCCGGTAGGCCTCCAGCAGCTTGCTGGACTCCAGCCCGGCGGACAGCTGGAGGATCGGAACATCGGCGTAGGCGTGCGGGAAGGCGCTGACCGAGTACGCCAGCCCGCGCTGCTCGCGGATCTCGTCGAACAGGCGGCTGCCCATCGAACCGCCGAGCAGCGTCGCATAGACGGTGAGCGCCGCCCGCTGGCGGGGGACGGTGACGTCGATCGACGGACGGTAGGAGAGGCGCAGGTGCGACTGGTTGGAGTCCCGTTCACGGACCATGACGCGCGGCGCCGCCGGCGGTGCGGCGTCGAACGGCTCGGGCTCGGGCGTGGCGGTGAAGCGCTCGAACAGCGTGTCCAGCGTGCCGTTCTCGCCCAGGGCCTCGAGATTGCCGACGGCGAACGCCGCGCCGCGGGCCGGTGACCACCGTCGCGAGCGGAACGCGACGATCCCGTCGCGCGTGAAGGTCTCCCGCAGGTGCGCGGTGGTGCCGAGCACCGGACGGCCGAGGGGATGGTCTCCGAACACCGCCTCGTCGATTAGGTGCTCGGCGAGCGCTGCGGGCTGATCGTCGGCGCGGGCGATCTCCTGCACCACCACGCCCCGCTCGCGGTCAAGCTCCTCGGCGTCGATCTTGGGCCGGGCGACGAAGTCGGTGAGCAGATCCGCGGCCTCCAGGCCCCGCTGGGCCCGGGCGGTGATGTGGAACGCCACCAGGTCGTGGCTGGTGTAGGCGTTCAGGACGGCGCCGATGCCCTCGGCGCTCTCGTTGACGTCCCGATAGGTCGGGTACTTCTCACCGCCCTTGAACACGAGATGCTCTAGGAAATGGGCCATCCCGTTTTCCTCGGGACGCTCGGTCCGAGCTCCGGCGTCGAACGCCGCGAGAATCGTCACCGCCCGCGTCCCCGGAACCGCGATCCGGTGCAGCCGCAGTCCGTTGCTCAGGGTTGACACCACGATCGAGGTCATCTCTGGCCAGAACGGTAGCGCTAAGCGGACTCTCATCGATCCGCCTGTCCATCGGTCCTGCAAATCGCCTTGCACGGGCCCCGCGGAGGGGACAACGGGCATAGGTGGCCGCTACGCTGCGGCGACCCTATGGCTACTCGAATCAAACTCACGCGCCGCGCCCGGGACCGCGCCGCGGCGTCTGGCACCCATCCCCGCCCCGGCCCACGCCAGGCCGGCGCCGGGCGGCAGGTGATCGAGTTTCGCGGCGTCTCGAAACTCTACGCCGGGGACGTGGGACTCGATCAGGCGACGTTCTCGATCGACCGCGGGGAGTTCGTGTTCCTCGTCGGATCGACGGGCTCGGGCAAGTCGACGGTGATGCGCCTGCTCATCAAGGAGCTCGAGCCGACCAGCGGCGTCATCCGCGTCGCTGGCCGCGACCTCGAGGACATCACCCGCAAGCGCGTCCCGTATTTCCGGCGCAACGTCGGCGTCGTGTTCCAGGACTTCAAGCTGCTGCCCAACCGCACCGTCCACGACAACGTCGCCTACGCGTTGCAGGTCACCGGCGGCTCGCGCAAGGAGATCCGGGCCAAGGTGCCCGATGTTCTGCGACTCACCGGGCTGTCGACGAAGCTGCACAACTTCCCCCACCAGCTGTCCGGCGGGGAGCAGCAGCGCGTTTCGGTGGCCCGCGCGTTCGTCAACCATCCGCCGCTGCTGCTGGCCGACGAGCCGACCGGCAACCTCGACCCGGAGACGAGCATCGACATCATGCGGCTGCTGTACCGGATCAACCGCACCGGCACCACCGTCGTCGTCGCCACCCACGATCAGGCGATGGTGGACAAGATGCGCCGCCGGGTGCTCGAGCTGTCCCGCGGCCGGATCGTCCGCGACGAGGCCGCCGGCCTGTACACGCGCGACGAGACGACGCGCGACCTGGCCAAGCGGCTGCGCGCTCCCGCGACCCGCCCGCCGGGCCTGTAGGCGATGAGGATCGGGTTCTTCCTGCGCGAGGCGGTGCGAGCGGTGCGTCGCAGCGCCGCGCCGAGCTTCGCCGCGCTCGCGACTGTGCTCGTCACGCTGCTTGTTCTCGGCGTCTTCATCCCGATCGTCCAGGCGACGAACGGCGCCGCCGACAGCGTCCGCAGCCGCGTCGAGGTCGACGTGTACATGAAGACGAACGCCACCGCCGCCGACGAGGCGCGGGTGCGCAAAGAGATCCTCGCTGTCGCGCACGTCAAGACGGTGCAGTTCGTCTCCAAGCAGACGGCCTACCAGCAGCAGGCGAAGATCGACCCGGCCGCCTACCGGCTGCTCGGCTCCAACCCCCTGCCCGACACGTTCCACGTGATCCCGGACAATCCGGCCAACGTGCTCGCCGTCCGCAACTCGCTCACTCCGCCCGGATCGGGTGGGGCCGCCGGTACCGGCACCATCGATCCGTCGATTCAGAGCGTCTCCAACAAGCGCAATGACACCAAGAAGATCCTCGAGGTCACCAACCTGGTGACGATCACCGCGGCCGCGCTCACCGTGATGCTGACGATCGCCTCGATCCTGCTGATCGCGAACACCATCCGGCTGTCGCTGTACGCCCGCCGGCGCGAGGTGGAGGTGATGAAGCTCGTCGGGGCCACCGACTGGTTCATCCGCTGGCCGTTCGTCATCGAGGGCATCGTGGTCGGCGCCGCCGGGGCGCTGCTGGCGATCGCGGTGCTGGCGCTGGCCAAAGTGGTGCTGCTCGACCCGCTGGCCAATACCTGGACCCTGATCGCATCGCCGCGGACGATTTCGTTCACGGCCCTGGTCATCATCCTGATGGGCGCGGGGGTGCTCGTGTCAGCGCTCGGCTCCGGCCTGTCGCTGCGCCGCTTCCTGCGCGTATAGACGAGGCCGCCCACCGGGCGCCCGGCTACCCTGGATGACCGGATGTACGCACGCCGTCAACGCTCTCCCTGGGGGCCCCGGTTGCTCGTGGGCCTCGTCGTTCTGTTCGTGGGCGTCTGGTTCGGCGGCCACCCCAGCTGGCTGCCCTCGCTGATCCGCAGCGCGTTCGTGTCGCAGAGCAGCAACGACAAGCTGGTCAACCAGGTACTCGGTCTGATCCAACGCGACTACTACCGCAAGGTGCCCCGCGCGCAGCTCGTCAACCAGGGGCTGGCGGCAGCGGTGCAGAGCCT
>DATCFW010000411.1:0-2336 GCA_036509295.1 Solirubrobacteraceae bacterium
GGCGCGTTGGTCGCCGTTTGCAGGGCCCAACTCAGAAGTGCAAGAGGCGGCGCGCTGCCTACGCAGAGTCCATGCGCCGCCCGGCACCAGCGACCCTCGCCATGCTCGCTGCTGCTTGACGCCTCAAGCGGCCACGCCGGCGTCGCTACCGCTCTTCGCGGAGAGGGGCAGTCAGATCCAGAGTGCCGTAATGGCGACAATGCAGAAGCGTCGGTAGCGACCTACGAGAGTGCCGAGATCGTTCCGCAGCAACAGAGCGCTCGGTACCCTTCCGGACGTTCGCTTTCCCCTGACGGAGTCCGCGCGGGGCGCTTGCTCGTCCCGTTACCCCGAGCGAGCACGTGCCGAATTGCCGGCGGAACAGAACTGGTGGGCCAGCGGGCTGCGCTATCGCAGGTCGTCCAACCGGGCGTCTGCCGGCCTCCGCGCCGACAACGGGACGCTGCGCCGGCCACACCAGATGCGGCCTCAGCTTGGTGACTCAGCTGGCCGTCGGTCTGCGACGAATCGCGAACAGAGGTGCGCCGCACTCGGGGCAGTAGCCCTGCCAGCCGGCACGACCGTTGGGCAGCGTCATCTCCCGCGCGTCGGCGATCGTGACCTTCTCGCCGCAGACACATCGGCCCTGTGGGCCGGGCTGTGGTTTGCGTCCGAGTCAATGACACAGATCCGGGTTTTGATTAGCCCACATCTGCGAGGCTTTCGGCTCGACCAGGAAGGGGTCTTCGATGACCGAGCCGGGACGTTTTGCAGGCAGTGACGGAGGCCGTCGACGCAAGCGGTTTCTCTCGCCTTCGCAGAAGTATGAGATCTGGCTGGGCTTGTTGCGCGGCGAGTTCTCGACGGTCGAGGCGGCCGACCGGGCGGGAGTCGATCGCTCGACGATCATGAAGCTCCGGACGGTTGCTAAGCAGGGTGCGCTGAATGCGCTGGCGGCGTCCCGGCCGGGGGTTCGCCAGGGTGGCCCGGATCCCGAGCTTGCCGAGGCCCGAGCGGAGATCGCCAGGCTCTCGGAGGCGTTGAAGGAGATGGGCGTCAGGTTGATGCTGGCGGAGGGAAAAGAGCGCTGGGACTGAGTGGCCGGGTCCCTCGACGCGTCGACGCGGCCACCAAGCACCAGTTGCTGGATCTGATCGACCGGGCTGTCGCCGAGGGCTGGGAGCACCGCCGCGCCTGCGCCTATCTCGAGTTGGATGAGGGCAGGGCGTGGCGGTGGCGGCGCCGGCGCGATGCCGACTGTCTCGGGGACCGCAAGCCGGGCAGCGCGGTGCACGGCCTGCGCCCGGAGGAGGTCACCGCGATCCTCGGGCTGTTCGAGCGCTGGGGGGATGTCGATCGCTCTCATCGCAAGCTCGCGCACCGCGGCAGCTACATCGGCGAGGTGTGGGTCTCGCCAGCCACCGTCCGGCGCGTTTTGGCTGCACACGGGCTGGTTCTCAAGCGCCCGCGGCGGGTCCGCTCGGAGCGTCGTCCGTTCCCGGAGTGGGCGGACTACCGCCGCAACTCGATCTGGATCTACGACTGCACGCATTTCGCCGGCTGTCCGAAGATCGCGGTGTTCGCAGTGATGGACCTCGTGACCCGCAAGTGGATCACAGAGCTCGTCTCGATCGAGGAGACCTCGACCCAAGTGCAGGTCGTGTTCCTCGAAGCGCTCGAGGCCGAGGGACTGCTCGAGCTCGTCGAGGCACGACAGGACCTCCCAGCCCGCGACCCCTTCCCCTTCACTGCCGTCGTTGACGTGCTCCCGCCGGTGCTGCTCGCCGTCAGCGACAACGGGCCGCAGATGACCAGCTGCTCGACCCGCGAGTTCATGGCGATGTGCGCGATCGCCCAGCATTTCGGCCGGCCCGGAACGCCCACCGATCAGGCCTGGATCGAGAGCCTGTTCAGCCACGTCAAGGCCGACTGGCCGCACCTCGACCGCATCAAGGATCCCGAGGTCCTGCGGGCCGAGCTCGCGGTCGTCCGCCACGAGTACAACACCGTCCGGTTGCACGCCGGGATCGGCTACGTCACCCCCGCCGACGAGCACGACGGCCGCGGCCCACCGATCCGCGCCGCGCGCAAACGCGGCCTGAGGCACGCCCGCTGGGCCCGCATCACATACCATCAACTACAGAAAGCCAAAGCCAACCGCCGGAGCCCCACCGATGTGGACTGATTCGCTCCCCGATCTGTGGCTTTGACTCAGACACACCTCACTCTCAGTACTGCTGATGGTTGTTGCCGCCGCCACCTGGCACACGGGAGCATCACCTATGAACGCAACCGACGGGCTCCCGAGCGCGGCTACGCCTGGCAGAACCAGCATGCGCTGGCCTTCCTCAGCGCTT
>DATCFW010000412.1:0-2034 GCA_036509295.1 Solirubrobacteraceae bacterium
GGCACGCGCCCGGGCGCCAAGCACGGCCGCGGCGTTCTCGAGCGACGGATCGATCCCGGTCACGTAGGACAGCACCAGCAGGAAGGTGAACGGAAACCCGGTGATGACGAGCGACAGGAACACGCCCCAGTAATTGTGCACGAGGCGGATCGGGTGGGCGACGAGACCCGATCCGAGTAGCACGCGGTTCACCCAGCCGATCGGTCCGAGATAGGTCAACAGCCCCTCGGCCACCAGCACGGTACCGAGGGTGATCGGAATGACGAGGATGGCGGTGATGAGCCGCTGGTGGCGCATTAGGCGGACCCGCAATGCCACCGGGATCGCGGCGACGACGTTCAGCACGGTAACGGGAACCGCGAGCACCAGGGTGATGCGGATGGTGCTGTAGAGGAACGGGTCGGAGAAGAAGCGCGTGTAATTGGCGAGCGCGTTGCCCTTCATCGGCGTGAAGGAGAGATAGAGCCCGTAGAGGAACGGATAGACGAACAGCGCGACGACGAAGAGAAGCGCGGGCAGGACGAGGAGGGTGGCGCCGTCGAGGCCGCGCTCGCGCAGGCGGGCGCGCAGGGGCAGGCCCTCACCCGGCGCGCGAAGGGCGCGCCGGCCTCTCCCGTGAAGGACGGGAGAGGCGGAGCTCATACGTCGCCTCTCCCGCGCTTGCGGGAGAGGTCGCCGCGCGGAGCGCGGCGGGTGAGGGTCTTGCTCACGCGGCGTACACCAGCACCCGCGCCGCCGGCGCGCCGAGGCGGATGGTCTCGCCCGGGGCGACGCGGGACTCGGCGCGGAAGTGAAGCTCGGTGTCGTCGGCGGCGCGGGCGATGCCGGCGAAATCCCTGCCCCGGTACTCGGCGGAGTCGACGGTCGCGACGATCTTGCCGTCCGGGGCGGGGCTCAGGTCCTCGGGGCGGATGGCGACCATCGCGGGGCCGGCGAAGGCGTCCCCGACCGGGGTGCCGATCATCTCGGCACCGGCGATCGTCACCGCGACACCGCCGCAAACCGGGTGGGCGGTGGCACGGATCAGGTTGCGGTAGCCCATGAACTCCGCGACGTCGGGATGGGCGGGGCGGGCGTAGAGGTCCTCCGGCGTGCCGATCTGGCGCACCGTGCCGTCGCGCATCACCACGATGCGGTCGGCGAGCGAGAGCGCCTCGTCCTGGTCGTGGGTAACGTAGATCGTGGCCGACCCCAGCATATTGTGGATGCGCCTGATCTCGGCGCGCATCTCGAGGCGCAGCTTGGCGTCGAGGTTCGACAGCGGCTCGTCCATCAGCACCAATGGCGGCTCGACGACGATCGCCCGGGCGATGGCGACGCGCTGCTGCTGGCCGCCCGAGAGTTGCCCGGGCGGCTTGTCGGCCTGCTCGGCGAGACGCACGAGCGACAGCGCCTCGTCCACCCGGCGGTCGATCTCGGCGCGCGGGCGGCGCTGGGAGACGAGGCCGAAGCCGACGTTGCGGCGCACCGTCATGTGCGGAAACAGCGCGTAGTTCTGGAACACCATCGCGAAGCCGCGGTCTTCCGGGCCGAGCGTGTCGATGCGGCGCTCGTCGAGCCAGATCGAGCCGCCGGTCAGCGTGAGCAGGCCGGCGACGCAATTGAGCGCGGTGGATTTGCCGCAACCCGAAGGCCCGAGCAGGGCGACGAACTCGCCCCGCTCCACCGTCAGCGAGACATCGCGCAGCGCGTTCAGCGTGCCGAACGCGCGGCTGATGCTGTCGAGGCGGAGCGCGCGGAAGTCGCGCGAGACGAGGGCCAAGCCGCCCTCTCCGAGCTACTTCCCCACCTTGGCGCCGACCTCCTTGTCCCACCGCTCGAACGCATAGACGAGCTGCTTGGCGCCGAGCTGCGTGTCCATCGGGGTCTCGGCGAACAGCTTCGGGTAGAAATCGCCGCGCCCGTACTCCTTGATGACCTCCTGGCTGTCGGCCGGCGCCATGCTGAGCGGCACGTCGCGCACCGAAGGGCCGGGGTAGAAATAGCCCTTGTCGTAGGTCGTCGCCTGCGCCGGCTTGGTCAGCATGTAGCTGA
>DATCFW010000413.1:0-3019 GCA_036509295.1 Solirubrobacteraceae bacterium
TACTGCGGCACGATCGCCTACGAGATCGAGCACATCGCGTCCCATCGCCAGCGGCTGTGGCTGCGCGAGGCGATCGAGTCCGGCGAGTTCCGCCGGCCGCTCACCAACGACGAGCAGAAGGCGCTGCTCAAGCGCCTCACCGAGGTCGATGCGTTCGAGCGATTCATGCACAAGGCCTACCTGGGCCAGAAGCAGTTCTCGGTCGAGGGCCTGGACATGACGGTGCCGATGCTCGATGAGCTCACCCAGCTGTCGGCCACGCGCGGCGCCCGCGAGGTGGTCATCGGCATGGCCCACCGCGGCCGGCTCAACGTGCTGGCCCACAACCTCGGTCGTCCGTATGAGTCGATCTTCGCCGAGTTCGAGGGCTCCTCGACGCTAGAGCCGATCACCACCCTGCCCCAGGGCGGGACTGGTGACGTCAAGTACCACCACGGCGCCCAGGGCTCCTACCAGCTCGAGGGCGGCGAGTCGATCATCGTGCGGCTGGAGTCCAATCCATCACACCTGGAGTTCGTCGCGCCGGTGGCGGCCGGCGCCACCCGCGCCGCCCAGACGACCCGCCAGGGCCCCCACGCGCACCAGGACACCAACGCGGCGATCCCGGTGATCCTGCACGGCGACGCCGCCTTCCCGGGCCAGGGGGTCGTCGCCGAGACGCTCAACCTCCAGGCGCTCGACGGCTACACCGTTGGCGGGACCGTCCACATCATCCAGAACAACCAGGTCGGCTTCACCACCGATCCCGACGATTCCCGGTCCACCAGGATGGCGTCGGACCTGGCCAAGGGATTCGATGTCCCGATCATCCACGTCAACGCTGACGACGCCGCCGCCTGCATCAGCGCCGTGCGGCTGGCCTTCGCGTTCCGCCAGGAGTTCGGCCACGATGTCCTCATCGACCTGATCGGCTACCGCCGCTTCGGCCACAACGAGGCCGACGAGCCCGCCTACACGCAGCCCGAGATGTACCAGGTGATCAAGAAGCACCCGTCGGTGCGCGAGCTGTTCGCCCGTCAGCTGGTGGACCAGGGGGTCGTCACCGAGCCGGAGTCCACCGAGATGACCGACGCCGTGTGGGCGGTCCTGGCCGACTCCCATCAGCAGCTCAAGGAGCGGATCGCCGCCGCCAGGGAGGTCGAGCACGCCACCGGCGAGTACCAGCTCGATCGCACGCCGTCCCCGGAGGTCAAGACCGCGGTGGCCGAGGATCGCCTGTCCGTCCTCAACGAGGAGCTGCTCGCCGTCCCCGCCGGGTTCACCGTCCATCCCAAGCTCATCAAGCAGCTCGAGCAGCGCCGCGAGGCGCTCGCCGACCCCAGCCAGCCGGCGATCGTGTGGGCGCACGCCGAGGCGCTGGCGTTCGCGTCGCTGCTCACCGAGGGCATCCCCATCCGGCTCACCGGCCAGGACACCGAGCGCGGCACCTTCAGCCAGCGCCACCTCGTCCTGCACGATCCCAAGACCGGTCAGGAGCACTGCGCCATGCAGCACCTCCCCGGCGCGCTGGCGCCGATGGAGCTGCACAACAGCCCGCTGTCGGAGATGGCCTGCGTCGGCTTCGAGTACGGCTACTCGCAGGAGGGGCCCGAGACGCTCGTGCTGTGGGAGGCTCAGTTCGGCGACTTCGTCAACAGCGCTCAGGTGATCGTCGACCAGTTCATCACCTCGGGCCTGGCCAAGTGGGGCCAGACCTCTCGCCTCACGCTGCTGCTGCCCCATGCCTACGAGGGCTCCGGCCCTGAGCACTCGTCCGCGCGGCTCGAGCGCTTCCTCCAGCTCGCCGCCGAGGGCAACATCCGCGTCGCCAACCCGACGACGCCGGCCCAGTACTTCCATCTGCTGCGCCGCCAGGCGCGGATCGCCAAGCAGCGGCCGCTCGTCGTGATGACGCCGAAGAGCCTGCTGCGGCTGCCCCAGGCCGCCAGCCGGGCCCAGGACATGGTGCAGGGCCGCTTCCTGCCGGTGCTGAGCGATGGCGCCGTCGACCCCGGCGAGGTCACGCGCCTGGTGCTGTGCACCGGCAAGATCTACTACGACCTGATCGCCAACCCGGCGCGCGCGGAGAATCCGGGGGTCGCGATCGGCCGGGTCGAGCTGCTGTATCCGTTCCCGCAGGCCGAGCTGATGGAGCTCATCGACCAGTACCCCAAGCTCGACGAGGTCGTGTGGGTCCAGGAGGAGCCGCGCAACATGGGCGCCCGGGCCTACATGTCACCGCGTCTGCTCCAGGTGCTGCCCGAGAAGCTCCAGTTCGGCTACATCGGCCGGCCCGAGCGCGCCGCTTCCGGTGAGGGCTACCCGATCGCTCACGCCACCGAGCAGCAACGGATCCTCGGCACGGCGCTCGATCTCAGACAGCCGGTCTCGCAGTACCCGCGCAAGCTTCCCGGCGAGCGCTGACCCGCCCACTGCTCGCATCTGACAATCTCTACGCAATCCGCTTTCGTAGAGACGGTTCCCGTCGCGACAACTCTCGGCGCCATCTGGCGCCCACACTCGGCGTGCACGACATGGCGATCGATCTCGGCACGGCGAACACGCTCGTGTACGTCGGCGGCCGCGGCATCGTCGTGTCTGAGCCGTCGGTGGTCGCCTCCGACGTCGCCACCGGCGAGGTCCACGCCGTCGGCGCCGACGCCGAGCGAATGATCGGCCGCACGCCGGCCACGATCTCCGCCACCCGCCCGCTCCGCCACGGCGTGATCGCCGACTTCGAGGTCACCGAGGAGATGCTGCGCTACTTCATCCGCAAGGTCATCGATCGCCGGATGGCCCATCCCCGGCTGATCGTGTGCGCGCCGTCGGGTGTCACCGAGGTGGAGAAACGTGCCGTCGAGGAGGCGTCGTTGGCCGCCGGCGCGCGGCGGGTCCATCTGATCGAGGAGCCCATCGCGGCGGCGATCGGCGCCGGCATGGCGATCGAGGAGCCGATCGGGCGGATGGTGGTGGACGTCGGTGGCGGCACCAGCGAGATGGCCGTCATCTCGCTCGGCGGGATCGTGGTCAGCCGCTCGGT
>DATCFW010000414.1:0-6479 GCA_036509295.1 Solirubrobacteraceae bacterium
AGCTGCAGGGCCGCGTAGTCGCGTCCCGTCTCCGGGGTCGCGTTCCACACCTGGGTGTTCCACCCCAGGTAGCCACCGTGCAGCGTGTTGACGCCGTTGTTGGCATCCAGTGTGTACTTAGTGCCGTTGTTGGCACAGCTCGTGCACGTCATCGTGAACGTGTGGTTGGCGATTCGGTTGCCGTAGCGCCCGATGATGGCACCGAAGTACGTGTCCCCCGAGCCGCCGGCCAGCGGCCATGGCGTCTGCATCGCTCCCTGGGTGAAGTCAGCGACATAGTCCGCCAGAGTCGGGAAGCCCAACGAAACGTCCTTGGTCTGACCCGACCGATCCGGGACGTTGATCGAGGTTACGTCACCGCCGTAATTGGTGATGGTGACGCTCATCCGGTGACCGTTGCTCAGGGTGTACAGACTGACCGGCTGTCCGTCCGCGCTGCCCCACGACTGACTGCTGACGCTGCCTCCCGGACCGCGCCAGTGGTGCCTGCTGCCCGGCTTGGCAAACGCATGAGCCGACCCGGTCGCGCTGAACACCGCACCCGCGATGAGAATCAGCGCACTGCTCGAAAAGAACGCAAACAGCCTCCTGCTGCCGCGAAACGCGTGCTGCATGATGGCTCCCTCCGAATATGTTCGTGCACGCCCGCCAACCGCCTGCCGCGGGCGTAAGACATCCGCTTTGTTAACGCTAACACGGGTGTCAATCGCGACTGACCCGGCGAGCCACGCGACCGCTGCGACAACCGGCGACTGCTACGTTGCGGTCGTGGCCGCCGTCGGCGTCTCCGCTCCCCGTCGTGACTCCGATCCCAAGGTTCGGGGCGCCACACAGTTCGCCGGCGACACCCCGGTTCCCGGGCTCCTGCACGCCCGGCTCGTCCTCGCCCACGAGGCACACGCGATGATCACGGCCATCCGCACGGAGAGCGCCGCCGCGATCCCAGGAGTCGTTGCCGTCCTCACCGCTTCGGACCTGCCGATCGTCGCCGCCGGGAAGGGCCGTCTGTATGAGCCCCTCGCGCGCGCGGAGATCGTGTACGCCGGCCAACCGGTCGCTCTCGTGGTCGCCGAGAGTGAGGCGCTCGCCGAAGATGGCGCCCAACTCGTGGAGGTGGAGCTCGACCCCCTCGAGCCGGTCCTCGACCTGGAGGCGGCGGCCCGGCCGGGAGCGCCGGCGGCCCGGACGGTCGTCTCGGAGCAGGACGAGGGATCAGACATCGGCGACGCTCACGCCGCCGTAGCCGCAGCGGGCCTCGAAGGCGAGGACCTGTCCGAGAACGTGCTGGGGACCGCCCGGCTGCAGAACGGCGACGCGGCGGCCGAGCTCGCCGGCAGCGCGGTGGTCGTCAGCGGGCGCTTCACGACGCCATGGATGTATCAGGGATACCTGGAGACGCAGACGGCGACGGCCTGGCTGGAGCCCGAAGGCGATCTGGTCGTGCGGACCTCCACCCAGGCGCCGTTCGCCACCCGGGACTCGCTGGCCAAGCTGTTCGGGCTGCGGACCGAGCGCGTCCGCGTGCGCAGCGCTCCCCTGGGCGGGGCGTTCGGCGGCAAGATGATGATCATCGAGCCGCTCGTCTGCGCCGCGGTGCTGGCGCTGCGCCGGCCCGTCCGCCTCGCGCTGACCCGCAGCGAGGACATCGCCGCCGCCAACCCGGCCGGCGCGGAGATCCTGTCGGTGGAGATCGGCGCCGACGCCGACGGACAGCTCACCGGAATCCGCGCCCGGGTGCTTGTGGACCGCGGCTCAACCGACGACTTCGGCGTCGAGTCGATCGCCGCGATGCTGTCCGCCGGGCCGTACCGGTGGCGGGCGCACGAGCTCACCGCGCTCGGAGTGGCCACCAATCGCGTCACGTTCGGCGCCTACCGGGCGCCGACGGCGCCGCCCGCGGCGTTCGCGCTCGAATCGGTGATGGACGACCTCGCCCGGCGGCTTGAGATCGATCCCTTGGAGCTGCGGTTGCGCAACGTCGCCGATGAGGGCGATCCGGCGCCGTCGGGCCAGCCGTTCCCGGTGTTCGGCGCCCGCGCGTGCCTCGAGCGCGTTGGGGAACATCCGCTGTGGGCGCGACGGGCCTCGCTCGCCGAGAACGAGGGCATCGGCGTGTCGATCGGATGGTGGCCCGGCGGCTACGAGCCCGCGGCCGCCGTCTGCCGCCTCGATGCCGACGGACATCTCACCGTGATCACCGGGGCCGCCGACATGACCGGCGTCGAGACCGGCTTTGCGACGATCGCTGCCGACGCCTTCGGGGTCGATCCCGCGCGTGTCCGCGTCGTCAACGCCGACACGTCCAGCGCCCCCTACGCCGGCACCAGCGGCGGCAGCAAGGTCACCTACACCGTCGGCCGCGCGGTGGAGCGGGCCGCGATCGAGGCGCGTGACCGCCTCCTCGAGGTCGCCGCCGACGAGCTCGAGATCTCGCCGCTGGATCTCGAGATCGTCAACGGCTCGGTGCAGCCGCTCGGGGTGCCGGCCAAGGCACTGCCGATCGAGGAGCTCGCGGCCAAGATCCTGCGGTTCGGCAGCCGTTACATGCCCGTCGAAGGCCACGGACGGTCGGCCCAGCCACAGGCGCCGCAGGCCGCCGCTCACCTCTCCCATGTCCGCGTCGATCCGGAGACCGGCGCCGTCAAGGTGCTGCGCCACGTGATTGCCCAGGACGTCGGTCGGGCCCTGAACCCGGCGCTCGTGGAGGGCCAGATGCACGGCGGCACGGCGCAGGGCATCGGGTGGGCGCTGCTCGAGCAGCTGGCCTACGACGAGTACGGGCAGCTGATCACCGGCAGCTTCGTGGACTACGCCATGCCGTCGGCCGACAGCACGCCGCCGATCGACGCCGAGATCGTCGAGGTTCCGGCGCCCGAGGGCCCCTACGGCGCCAAGGGCGTCGGCGAGGCGCCCGTGGTGGGCGTTCCCGCGGCGGTGGCCAACGCGATCGCCGCGGCCACCGGCGGCGTCCGCGTGAGGCAGCTGCCGATGACGCCGGAGCGGGTGTGGCGCGCGACGGCCGCGGCCGTCAGTACTTGATCTGGAACGTGACCGGGCCGACCGCGGCGACGATCCGAATGAACTGTGGGCACATCTCGCCGGCCGTGCAGATCGGACGCGCTTCTTCGTCCACGCGCGCGGTGTATGTCCCCGCGCACCACCGATCGCCCGTGCCGGGCCCCATCGTCGCGCTCACCGGCTCCCCCTGGCTGACGGGCGGAAGGGTCGCCGACGCCACGGCCGTGCACCCGGCGCCGTGCGGCCCGGTGATGCTCAGCGTGTAGCTCGACTCCGTCGTGCCCTGCCGGCCGCTGGCGTCCGGCGCGGTGAAGCCGAACCTGAACACCGTGTACTGATCCCCTGTGGTCGGGCTGACGGTGAGTGCGGCGTGCCTGCTGCCGGACGTCGCGGAGCCGCCGGTCGAGGTGGCTCCGGTCGACGTGCCACCGGTCCGGGTCGCGGAGGTGATGGCCCCCGACGCGCCGGCGGCCCCGGCGGCCGCCGGGGCCGATGAGCTGCCACACGCCGACAGCGCGACCGCGAACACGGTCACACTGAGGCCCAGCGCGAGTCCGGCCAGCGGGCGGCGCAACGGGGGCGTGTCGGCGTGCAGGCGTGCCACGTCAGGACACCCCGCCGACGAATGCCCGCAGCGCCGCCTTGGCGTCGGTGATCACCGGGTCGCCGTGGGCCAGGAGCAGGCGGTGAAAGTCGAGGTCCAACAGCTCGCGATAGGCATCGCGCAGACCTCGCTTGGTCTGCGCCGGTTCGTCCATCAGCCAGTCGGGCACGAACGTGAGGCCGTCGACCTCCGGCCAGCGGACGACCCCGTCGGCGCACGCGAGCGCGCGGTGGGCCGGGATGTGCAGAGCGGTCTCGTCGGGGCAGATGGCGTTCACACGATGTACTACGAGTCCACCGGGCAGTTCGTCACCGAACTCGAATGGGGTGACCGGGCCGCGTCCCTCGAGCTCGTAGGCGCCGTTGGCGACGCAGTGGACCTCGCAGCCGAACGCGTTGCGGAACTGCCACGCATCGCGATCGTGGTGGCGGTTGGTGAGTACGACGTGCTCGGGCGCACAGCGCCGCGCCCGGAACCACTCCGGGCCCTCCGGCGGGAGCATCGCATCGATCAGGACGCGTTCGCCGGCCAGGTAGTAGGAGCTGACCTCACCGCCGTGGTGAGGGTGACGCGCGCTCCAGTGCCAGAGGCCGGGAGAGATCTCCTGCATGATCTCGAGGCTACCCCGATGTCAGCGCCGCACATTTTCCGTTGATCCGTCAACTAGACTTCACAGCATGGACACGGCCGTCGAATCAGGGCTGGAAGGCGCCGCACTCGAGGCCTGGCGCAGCTATCTCCAGAGCCACGCGTCGATCGTCCGCGTCCTCGATGCCGATCTGGCCGCCGAGCACGGCCTCACCACCCGTGACTACGAGGTGCTGCTGTACCTCTCCCAGGCCGAGGATCGACGGCTGGCGATGTCGGCGCTGGCCGAGAGCACGAAGCTCACCCGGTCGGGGATCACCCGCCTGGTCGACGGCTTGGTCGGGTCCGGGCTCCTCCAACGGGTGGCCTGCCCCAACGACGCCCGCGTCTCCTACGCGCGCCTGACGGACCTCGGGTACGACACGCTGCGCCGGGCCGGCTGCTCGCACGTGGCCAGCATCCGCCGGCTGTTTCTCGAGCATTTCTCGCCCGATGAGATCGACCAGTTGGCATCGCTGCTCAGTCGCCTGCCGGGCGCGCAGTCCGGCGGCCGGTGCACCGCCGAGTAGCTGGCGGCGGTCCGAAGATACTTGACAGCGCAAGCTTCTCGACGCTATAGTGGTTGCACAGTCAACCATCTCGTCTAGGAGCCCCGATGTCAGCCACCACGCTTCAACAGATCCCGACCGGCGTCTACTCCGTCGATCCCGCCCACTCCAGCGTCGCCTTCGAGGTCCGTCACATGGGGATCGCGACCGTCCGCGGCCGGTTCGGCACGTTCGAGGGCAAGATCGACGCGAGCGGCGACGCCCCCGTTCTGGAGGGCACCGTCGACGTCGCCACCGTCGACAGCGGTGAGCCCAACCGCGATGGCCACCTCAAGGGCCCGGAGTTCTTCGACACCGATCAGTACCCGCAGATCAGCTTCCATTCGACCGGCACCGAAGCCGGCGGCGCGGGGACGATCTCGCTGAAGGGCGAGATCACGATCAAGGGTGTCACCAAGCCGATCGAGCTCACTGGCGAGCTCGCCGAGAACGGCGAGGACCCGTGGGGCAACCAGCGCGTCGGCCTCGAGCTCACGAGCGCGATCGATCGCCGCGACTTCGACCTCAAGTGGAACCAGACGCTGCCCAACGGCAATCTCCTCGTCGCCAACGAGGTCAAGCTGCTGGTGAGCGTGTCCGCGGTCAAGTCCGCATAGCGCGATGCGGATCCTGGGCATCTCCGGCAGCCTGCGGGCAGCGTCGCACAACACGGCGCTGCTGCGAACGGCCGCCCAACTGACCCCGGGCGGCGTGACGCTCGAGATCTACCAGGATCTCGAGTTGCTGCCGCCCTACAACGAGGATCGCGACACCGACGATCCACCGGCCGCGGTGGCTCGCCTCCGCTCCGAGATCGATGCCGCCGACGCGGTGCTGTTCTCCACCCCGGAGTACAACACCACCATGCCGGGCCAGATGAAGCAGGTGGTCGACTGGGCGTCGCGACCGCACGGGCCGGACTGCGCACTGTGGGGCAAGCCGGTGGCGGTGATCGGCGCCAGCATCACCGACTATGGCGCCATGTGGGCGCAGGATCACCTGCGCAAGGCGCTCGGCGTCTCCGGCGCGCGCGTGCTCGATACGGAGCTTTCGGTAGCGCGGGCACAGGACCTGTTCGCCGCCGACGGCGAGCTCCCGGACCCCGAGACGCGCGACCGGCTGGCCGAGCTCGTCCAGAGCCTGGTGGCGCACCACAGCCGCTACGCCAAGGTGGCGTCCTAGGGTGGGGAAATGGAACGGATGAGCGTCCCCCCCACTCCCACCTCGACCGCCCCCGGGCCGCCGACCGCCGCGATCGCCGCCGGCACCACACTCGGCGCGGTCAGTCTGGCGGTGTCCGATTTGGGCCGGTCGCGCGCCTTCTACGAGACCGTCCTCGGCCTCCGGGGGCAGGAGCTCGAGGACGGCGGGGTGGCGTTCGGCGCGGCGGACGCCGCCGGGCCGATGCGAGTGCTCGTGCGGCTGTACGGCGATGCGGCCGCGCCGGCCCTGGACCGCAGCGCCACCGGCCTGTACCACCTGGCGATCCTGCTCCCGACCCGGGCCGACCTCGGTCACGCGCTCATCCGCCTGGCGGAGACCCGCTGGCCACTCGACGGAGCGTCGGACCATCTGGTGAGCGAGGCGCTGTACCTGGCTGACCCCGACGGCAACGGGATCGAGATCTACCGGGACCGTACGCGCGAGGAGTGGCGCTACGACGGGGACCGGCTCGAGATGGC
>DATCFW010000415.1:0-5553 GCA_036509295.1 Solirubrobacteraceae bacterium
GACCGTGTCGGCGGCGGCGATGATGAAGTTGTCCGTCCCGTCGACGTCGGCCTCCAGCGCGAGGCGCACGCTCTGCGCGACGTGACTCTCGTCAACGTAGCCCCACAGGTTCCACTTGCGCGCGTGGGCGTCGTCCTGCCATTCGGGGAATCCGTTGTAGTCCTCGCGAATCATCACGTTGGAGAAGCGCAGTCCGATGATCGGGATGCCGCTCCAGCGGTGAAACTGGCGTGCCATCTCCTCTCCCACCACCTTGGACAGCGCATAGCTCGTCTCGGGGTAGATGTGCGGCTCATCGACCGGCGCGTAATCCGGCGGCCGGTGAAACGGCAGCCCGAGCGTCGTCTCGCTGGAGGCCCACACGATCCGCTGCAGGCCCAGGCGCCGGGCGGCCGAGAACACCGCGTGGGTGCTCGTCACGTTCGTGCGGAACACCTGGTCGGCGGTGGCATGCGCCGGTGACGGGATCGCCGCCAGGTGCACCACGGCCTCGATCCCGGGCAGCGTGTCTCCGCCGCTGAGCGACTCGAGCGCCTGGCCGAAGTCGGTGATGTCGGCGCGCAGGAACGGGATCGGCGCCTCGGGGTGGTAGGACTCGGGGGACGGCACCTGATCGATGTTGAGCACCTCGTGGCCCTGCTCGAACAGATCGCGGACGATGACGCGTCCGGCCTTGCCGCTTCCGCCGGTGACTGCAATCTTGGTCATGGTCCTACCTCTAGCAGACGGACGCGTCTCGCGGTCAGGCCCGTCAGGAAATGCCGAACCCGTAGGCTGCCGGATCATCGACGAGCGAGACCGCCGGACGATCGCCTTCTTCCCCGAGGGCGCGTTCGGTCCCACCAACAACTGCGTAGGCATCGGACACGTGCTGGCGCGACGCGGTCACCGCGTCGTGTTCGTGATCGAGGAGTCGTTCGCCGGGAGCCTGGCGGCCAAGGGGTTCGAGGAGCGGCTCATGCGCCTCGGGCCCGCACCCGCAGCACCGGAGCAGCCCGGGCAGTTCTGGAAGGATTTCATCCGCGACACCGCGCCGGTGTTCCGCGGCAGCACGCTGACGCAGCTGGAGAGCTTCGTCGCCCCGACCTGGCAGGCGCTCGTCGACGGCGCCCGCTACGTCGACGATCGTCTCCTCGAGATCTTCGCCGAGCTGGCGCCCGACGTGATCGTGCAGGACAACGTGTGCGCGTTCCCGGCGATTCCGGCTGGCGGCCGGCCGTGGGTGCGGATCATGTCGTGCAACCCGCTGGAGATGCGCGACGAGGCGATCCCGCCCACGTTCTCGGGCCTGCCCGGTGACGACGGGTCGGACTGGGCGGAGTTCCGCGCCGAGTACGAACGCCGGGTCGGCGCGCTGCAGGCATCGTTCTCCGAGCTGTGCGTGGCGCGCGGCGCGCCGCCGCTGCCGGGGATCGACATGATCCACGAATCGCCGTGGCTCAACCTGGCGCTCTACCCCGACGAGCTGGACTATCGCCGCCGCGCGCCGCTGGGGCCCACCTGGCACAACCTCCAGTCCAGCGTCCGCGCCACCGATGACCCGTGGGAACCGCCCGATCGCGACGGAGCCAAGCTCGTCTATCTGAGCCTCGGCTCGCTGGGCTCGGCCGACCTCGAGCTGATGCGCGAGCTGGTCGCGCTGCTCGCCAGCACGCCCCACCGCTACATCGTCAGCCGCGGCCCTCGCCACGACGAGTACGCGCTGGCCGGCAACATGACCGGCGTCGAGTTCCTGCCCCAGACCTCGGTGCTCCCCCACGTCGACGCCGTCATCACCCACGGCGGCAACAACACCGTCACCGAGTGCATGTGGTTCGGCAAGCCGATGCTCGTGCTGCCGATCTTCTGGGACCAGCACGACAACGCCCAACGGGTGCACGAGCGGGGCTACGGCATCCGCCTGCCGACCTACTCGCTGACGCGCGAGGCGCTCGCAGCGGCGGTGGATGCCGTGCTCACCCAGGGCGCGCTGCGCGCTCGCGCCGCCGCCGCCGGAGAGCGGTTGCGCGCGCGGCCGGGGACGGTGGCCGCGGCCGACCTGATCGAGCGGGTGGCGCGCACCGGCGAGCCGGTGACCACCCCTTAAGGCTCACGTCCGCCGTTGGCCACGTCGGCCATCGCCGGCGTCGCAAGCGCGATCGCGCCGGCCACCGACAGATCAGGATCACCGCGGCACGCCGCCGGTCACGCCTGAAAGTCATAGATCCGGTGTAGCCGCGCAGGGCCGGGCTTGACTGCAACGCCCCATGTCAGGACGAAAGTACTAGCGATATCTGCCGATTACACGCCACATGCGATTGGTACGGACCGACTGGATCAGAGACGACATGGAGCTGGCGCGGGACATCCCGTCGGCGACGCTCGGCGCCGCGCCGTTGCTGCGGCGCGGATTCCGTCTGTCCATCTCCCTGGCGTCGCGGCTCGGCTCCCTGGGGGTCCGCGCGGTTTGGATCGAGGATGACATGGGCGACGGGATCATCCCCGCCCAGCCGCTGCCCGACCACGTCCGCAGCTCCACCGAGCAGGCGGTCGGCTCGTGCCTCAATGCCGCCCGCGCCGTCGCCGCCGAGCTCAAGGACCTTCCGTCTCGTGCCTTTCAGCAGATCGAGCATGCCGCCGAGAGCCTGCTGCAGGCGCTGGCCGACTGCCCCGAGGCGGCGCTCGCCTTCGACGACCTCTCCAGCGCGGACAGCTACACCTACAGCCACTCCGTCCGGGTCGCGACGCTCGGCCTCCTGCTCGGCCAGCGTATCGACCGCGTCGACGGCTGGATCGACTACCGCGGCGAGCGCCGCTATGACCGCATGGTGGAGCGGATGACCCAGCTCACCATGGGACTGCTCATCCACGACATCGGCAAGATCTCGATCCCCGAGTCCATCCTCAACAAGCCCGGCAAGCTGAGCACCGAGGAATGGGAGCTGATCAAGACCCACCCCGTCGCCGGGGCGTCGATGCTCTCCTCAGACCGGATCTCCCCCCTCACCCGCAGCATCGTCCGCGATCACCACGAGCGTTGGGACGGCCTCGGCTATCCGACCGGCCGCGAGGGCGCAGACACGCATCAGTTCGCGCGCATCGCCGCCGTGGCCGACGTGTATGACGCGATCACCGCCGACCGGCCCTATCAGCCGGCCACCGCTCCGCACGTCGGCGTCAAGGTCGTCCGCGAGGGCGCCGGCACGCAATTCGACGCGCAGATCGTGGACCACTTCCTGCAGATCGCGATGCCGTACCCGGTCGGCTACACGATCACGCTGGCCGACGGGACCCCCGGAGCCGTCGCCGGCGTCGATCCCGCAGAGCCCGACTATCCGGTCGTCCGCTACCGCGACGCCGGCGGAGAGCTGATGGAGACGGCGATGCACGTCGTCGACGGCGTCGTGCAGGTCTCCCACGACACCGCGCCGGAGGTCCCCAACGGGGCCCCGCCGGTGGCCGAGGACCTCGCCGCGGAGCCCCCTCCGGTCGTCCTGCGCGATACCGCCTGGCGCCCGGCGGCCTGATCGAGGACGCGGGGATCGTGGCCGTGGCCGTCCCGGCCCGGCCCGGCCCGGCCCGACCCGACCCGACCTGGCTAATCGGTCCGGCGCAGCCCGTCGAGCGCGACGTCGAGCAGCCGGTCCACCTGGTCGGGATCGGGCGTGGAGATCTTGGCGATGCCGCTGACGAGGTGCAGCACATCGCCGATGTCGAGGTCATCGCGAACGATCCTGGCCGCCTGAGCGCGCTCCAGCAGCGGGCCGCCGGCGGCGTACAGCGCCGTGCGGCAGCGGGCGAAGATCTCCGCGGCGGGGCCGGAGTAGGCGAACAGCTCGTTGGCGAGCGCCTGCTTGGTGGCCACGTAGCTGACGAATCGGTGCAGCCAGCCGTCGAGCGCCTCCCAGGCCGGCAGCTCGGCCAGCTCCAGCGCGGATCGTGACAGCGCCTCGACCTCGTCGACGTAGACCGCCTCGATCAGGTCCGGGCGCGTGGGAAAGTGGCGGTACAGCGTCCCGATGCCGACGCCGGCGCGGCGAGCGATGTCCTCGAGCGACGTGTCGGCGTCGTCTTCGGTGAACGCCAGTCGGGCCGCGGCGAGCAGGCGCTCGTAGTTGCGGCGGGCGTCGGCGCGCTTCGGACGCTCGCGCAAGATCTGAGGCTCGGTGGGTCCGGTCGACTGGGTGGGTTGGGTGGTCATGCGCCTCGACTAACCGGCGGGTACCTCCGCTATAGTAAGCGGAGGCCGCCTCCAAATACTTGTGGAGGCCCCCTCCAGTTTAGCGCGACCGCCCGATCACCGGATCGGCGCTGTTCCTCGGGCTCGCGCTGCTCGTGCCGGTCGTTGCGGTTGCGGCCCGCGCGGGCGCGAGCGGCGGCGACGTCGATGGCCGAGCCCGTCCAGGGCTGATCGTGATACCGATCTTCCTCGGCCGTGGGATGCGGCTGACGCCGACCGTCGCCACCGACACGACACTGACGCTGGAGACGGGCGCACTCGCTTCCCGAGCGGGCGGTGGACCTCGTGTCCGCGTGCACCTGAACCGCTCCCGCCGTCCGCCCGAACTCACCACGAGCCCCGCCCGCACTCCACGAACTCGGCGTCAGTACTCGTCGAGCGGATCGTGACCGCTGAGTGCCGGCATGGCGGGCGGGAGGATTCCGCGGCCGTAGTTGACAGCGCGGCGAGCCTCGCAGTGAAGCGCGGAGATCTCGAGCTGTTCGAGGGTGACCGGCGGCTCGATCGAGTCGAGCACCGCGCCGTCGGTGAACGTCGTGTACTGTCGCCCGCTGATGGATCCTGACAGGTGCCCGCGGGCCCGGTCCAGGCGGCAGAAGGTGTCACGCATCACGCGGAGATCGGCCTCACTCGGATCCTCGTTGCCCGTACGCCGGCCGAGGAGGTAGTCCATCCAGCCCTGAGCCGCCGCGACGTCCTGAGAGGGACCGTCCTCCAACGCGCTCAGCAGCAGCTTGCGGTCCTCGATCGAGCTCTGCCGCGCGAGTACCTCTGACGCGCGCCACCACGAACCACCATTGCGCGCCAGGGCACGGACGAGCGTGCTCTGATAGTGCAGAAAGTCGTCATAGGTGAGGCGTGCCGCCGCCTTCACCGCGGCGGCCGTTCCACTACTCGTCTGGCTGTTCTGCACCAACCAGTTCGCAACGCCGCTGACAACGGCACCGACGACCACCCCGACAAAACCGATGATCGCCACCGACATGGTGTGAAGCCTACGCCAACCGGCAAGTCGGTTCACCTTGCCAACCGGGTTGACCGGAGGTACGGTTGCGTCGTAGCGTACCCGGGAAGCGCTTGCTTGGGGGGGGTAGGTATGAAGATCGCTGGTAACACGGGAGTCAACCTCGTGATCGTGTTCCTCGGGGCGGCACTCGTCGTGTTCTTCGCCGGGGTGTGTGTCGTGATCGCGGTCAACCGGACGCCGCCGACGCAGCTATGGGCGGCCGGCGGCGCCATCACCGGCGCGCTCGTGGGCGTGCTCATGCCCTCGCCCGGAGCCGGCTCGGTGTCGGCGGCATCCGCAACGGCGGCGGACGCCACGCATGCGGCTG
>DATCFW010000416.1:0-6767 GCA_036509295.1 Solirubrobacteraceae bacterium
AGCCAGTCCATCGCCATCCAGCCGCGCTGCTCGTCCAGGCGGTCGTGGGCGGTTCCGATGGTGCGGGCGAGATAGGAGCGCAGACGCTGGCGCGGCGCGAACTCGAGGCCGTCGTTCAACGCGATGCACATCGCCCGTAGAACCGGGCTGACGCACGCCGGCTCGTCGTTGTGGGGCTCGCCGGCCAGGTAGCTGACCCACTCCATCGCGCAACGCCCGTCCGTCGGGCTGGCGTGTGTACCGTGGGCGAGGGTGTAGTCGGTGCTCATCTGGCCTCCCGTGCGTCGCGTTCACTCACGGGCCAATTGTGGCGCTCAACGCGCAGAAACTCCACCCCACTGCCTGAGCAGGGACAAAGCGCGGCGGCGGTGGCGCTTGGCCGGCTAGATCGCCACCTCCGAGTTCGTCATCGCCGTCCGTTCGCTGGGAAGACCGAAATGCTCGACGGGGCTGGCGGAGTTGCGCGCCATGGCGACGAACATCCGCTTGCGCCAGCCGGCCATCCCGGGCGCGTCGGTGGGCACGATGGTCATCCGTGACACGAAGTACGAGGCGTGCTCGAGGTCGAGGTTGCGATCCAGGAAGCCGTGCTTGCGGGCCGTCGCCAGGGCATCGGGCAGGTTCCACTTGTCCCGATAGCCGATCCGGATCGTCAGGTGAGTGGCCTTGAACAGTCCCTTGCCGACGGTCTCGGCGGCGAAGCGATCCGAGCGATCCACCCGCGGGATGCTGACGGTCTCCATCGAGACGATCAGCACCTTGTCGTGGACCGCACGGTTGTGCTCGACCAGAGTGCGCAGCGCCAGCGGAGTCGTCGTCTTGCCCGGGCTGAGGTAGATCGCGGTGCCGGGGAGCCGGATGATCGGCGGCTTGGCCGTCCGTAGCTCCTCCAGGAAGTCCTCCAGCGCCCCCTCTGCCGCGGTGCGGTTGGCGGTGACGATGTCGCGCCCTTTGCGCCAGGTGATCATGACGAACGCGATCACCAGGCCGACCGCGAGCGACAGGTACGCGCCGTCGGCGATCTTGGCCAGGTTGGAGGTGAAGAACGCCACCTCCACCACCAGGAACAGGGTCCCCAGGATGGCCAGCCGCCATTTGGGGGTGTGCCACAGCGCTCGGGACACCGCGATGAACAGGATCGTGTTGAGGACGAACGTGCCGGTGACCGCGACGCCGTAGATGTCGCCGAGCCGGTTCGAGCTGCGGAACACCAGCACCAGCGCCGCGACCCCTAGGCACAGGAACCAGTTGATCATCGGCACGTAGATCTGGCCCTCGAGGTTGGAAGTGTGGACGATCCGCAGCCGCGGCAGGAAGCCGAGCTGGATCGCCTGCTTGGCCACTGAGAACGAGCCGGTGAGCGCCGCTTGGGACGCGATGATGGTGGCCGCGGTGGCGAGCACGACCATCGGCACCAGCAGGCTGTGCGGGATGACCTGGAAGAAGGGGTTGAAGGAGGACTTGTTGACGCTGGCCGGGTGGCCCAGGATGAACGCCGCCTGGCCGAGGTAGCAGAACATCACGGCGGGGAAGACGACCGCGAACCAGGTCATGCGAATCGGGGTGGAGCCGAAGTGGCCGCGGTCGGCGTACAGCGCCTCGGCGCCGGTGCAGCACAGCACGACGCCGCCGAGGGTCAGCCAGGCATCGGCTCCATGGTCCACCATGAACCGGGCGCCCCACACGGGCGACAGCCCCTGGAGGACCCCGGGGTGGGGGACGATCTCCTTGAGGCCGAACACCGCGATGACGGCGAAGAACACCATGATCACCGGGCCGAACAGCCAGCCGACGGCGCCGGTGCCGAATCGCTGCACCGCGAACAGGGCGATGAGGATGCCGAGCGAGAACGGCACGACGAGGTGCGAGAGGCTGGGGCTGACGACGCCCAAACCCCCGATGGCCGAGGTGACCGAGATCGCCGGGGTGATCATCCCGTCGCCGAAGAACAGGCCGGCGCCGAAGATGCCGAGCGTCACGAGCACCGCGGTCCGGCCGATGCGCTTGCGCTGGACGAGGGAGGTCAGCGCCATGATCCCGCCGTCACCCCGGTTGTGGGCGCGCATGATGAACCCGGCGTATTTGATCGACACCATGACCATCAGCGTCCAGAAGATGAGCGAGACGATCCCGTAGACCCCGGCGACGTCGGCGTGCGCCGCGTTGCGGTGCGCCGTGAAGATGAACTGCTCGGTGTACAGGGGGCTGGTGCCGATGTCCCCGTAGACGATTCCGAGCGCGCCGAGCGCGAGCACCGTCTTGCCGGCGTGGGCGACGACGTCGCGCTCTTCGTCGGTGGCGGCTCGCAGCGCGGCCGAGGGCTCGCGCTCCTGGCGTAGGGCCGGCCCTACCGGCCAGTCGCCGAGCTTGTGGGCGGCCTCGTTGAAGTTGCGCTTGGCCGCCGACGGCGCGGACGGTACGTCGGGCGCGGGAGCGGAGGCGTCGAGCGGGTGGGCCGCGTCCGCCGGAGCGCGGCGGCCGGGGGCCGTCGCCACGCCGCGGGGCGGATGGCTGCGGTCAGGCCGGCCCATCGCCGCCATCCGCGCGGGAGATACGGAAACCCATACATCGATGTTCGGTCGCCCGGTGTCAAGGAGACGTGCAGGATTGCCCGGCCCGCATCAAGATGTTGTGAAGATCGCTGTCCGTCGGCCCGGCGGGCGCTGCGCGACCGGGCTGCGGTCAGATCGCGACCTGGGAGCCGGTCATCACGGTGCGGGGGCTCGGCAGGCCGAAGGTGTCGATCGGGCTGGTGGCGTTGCGGGCCATGCCGACGAACAGCTGCTTGCGCCAGCGCGACATGCCGGGCGCGCTGGTCGGCACGATCGTCATCCGGGAGACGAAGTACGAGGCGTGCTCGAGGTCGAGGTTGCGGTCCAGGAAGCCCTGCTTGCGGGCCAGCGCCAGTGCGTGCGGCACGTTCCAGCTGTCGTGGTAGCCGACGCGGATGGTGAGATGGGTGATCTTGAACAGGCCCACTCCGAGCTTCTCGGCGACGAACCGGTCGGCCTTGTCCACCCGCGGGATGCTCACCGGGTCCATCGAGATGATCAGGACCTTCTCGTGGAAGGCATGGTTGTGCTCCACCTGGGCGCGAAGCGCCAACGGCGTTGTCGTCTTGCCCGGGTTGAGGAAGATCGCGGTGCCCGGCAGGCGGACCACCGGCGGCTTGGCGGTGCATAGGGCCTCGAGGAAGTCGTCCAGCGAACCCTCGTGCTCGGTCCGGTTCTCGGTGACGGTGTCGCGCCCCTTGCGCCACGTGACCATCACCGTCGCCACCAGCAGCCCCACGCACAGCGGCAGCCACGCGCCATGGGTGACCTTCGTCAGGTTGGAGGTGAAGAACGAGATCTCGACGAGGTAGAACACGGCCGCCATCAGCGCCAGCCGCCACTTGGGTGTCTTCCACAGGGAGCGGGCGACGGCGACGAACAGCGTCGTATCGAGGATGAACGTGCCGGTGACGGCGACGCCATAGATGTCGGCCAGGTGGGTCGAGCTGCGGAAGACGAGCACGAGCGTGACGACACCGAGGCACAGGAACCAGTTGATCAGCGGCACGTAGATCTGGCCCTCGAGCTCGGACGTGTGCACGATCTTGAGCCGCGGCAGGAAGCCGAGCTGGACGGCCTGCTTGGCCACCGAGAACGATCCGGTGAGCGCGGCTTGGGAGGCGATGATGGTGGCGAGCGTCGCCAGGATGACGATCGGCACCAGCAGGCTGTGCGGGAAGAGCTGGAAGAAGGGATTGAACGTGTTGTCGTGGATCTGCCTGGCGACGGTGCGGCGTTGCTCCAGGATCAGCGCCGCCTGACCCAGGTAGGAGAGCATCACCGCGGGCAGGACGATCCCGAACCAGGTCATCCGGATCGGGGTGGCGCCGAAATGGCCACGATCAGCGTACAGCGCCTCGGCACCGGTGCAGCACAGCACGACGGCGCCGAGGGTCAGCCACGCCTGAACGCCATGGGCGGCGATGAACCTGACTCCCCACGTCGGCGAAAGCCCCTGGAGCACGCCGGGGTGGGGGATCACGTGGGCTAGGCCGGCCACGCCGATCACCGTGAAGAACAGCAGGATGACCGGGCCGAACAGCCACCCGACGGCGCCCGTGCCGTATCGCTGGACCGCGAACAGGCCGATGAGGATCGCCAGTGACAGCGGCACGACCAGGTGCGACAGGCTGGGATCGACGACGTTGAGGCCGCCGATCGCGGAGGTGACCGAGATGGCCGGCGTGATCATGCCGTCCCCGAAGAACAGCCCGGCGCCGAGCAGGCCGAGGGTCGCGAGCACCGCCGCCCGCGGCACCTTGCGCCGCTGGATGAGGGCGGTGAGCGCCATGATCCCGCCGTCCCCGCGGTTGTGCGCCCGCATGATGACCACGGCGTACTTGATCGACACGATGATCATCAGCGCCCAGAAGATGAGCGAGACGATCCCGTAGATCCCGGCCGGGGTGGGGTGAGCCGCCCGGCTGTGGGCGGTGAAGATGACCTGTTCGGTGTAGAGCGGGCTAGTGCCGAGATCGCCGTAGACGATCCCGAGTGCCCCTAGCGCCAGCACGCCGCGGCTGGCGTGGGCGACCACATCGCGCCCGTCGTCGGCCGCCGCCCGGATCGCCTCCGAGGGCCCGGTGTCCCTGACCGGCGCCGGGCGCACCGGCCAGTGGCCGAGCTTGTGGGCGGCCTCGTTGAAGTTGCGCTTGACGCCCGGCCGGGCGGTGCTCGTCGCGGGGCTGGGCTGCGCCGCCGGGTCGGGCTGAGTCGCGGGAGCGGGTTTCGTCGCGGGAGCGGGCTTCGCCGTGGTAGCGGGCTTTGCGGCGGTGCCCGGACCGGGACTCACCCCGCCGGCGTCGGGGCCACGGTCACGGCTGGCCATCTACGCTGCCCAAACTCGTCTGCTCAAGGGAAACGCCCACGATAGCGGGCAGATTGGTCGCCTCTGCTCCGGTCCGTCGTAGCGGTGGCGTCGATTGCCGGCATCCTTCCCGGATGCCCACGTTAGCTCACCCGGCAAACCGGTATCCGACTCCCGGATCGGTGCGGATATAGCGATGGCCGCCGACTCCGCTCGCCTGGTCCGTGGGTTCGATCTTGCGCCGGAGATTGGCGATGTGGGCGCGGAGCACCTGGGTGTCGTCGGCATAGCCGGCGCCCCACACGGACATCAGCAGCTCGCGGTGGGTGATCAGGCGGCCGCGATTGCGCGCCAGCAGCCGCAACAGGTCGAACTCGGTGGGGGTGAGGTGGACCTCCTCACCGCCGAGCGTGACCGTGCGGGACGCGAGATCGACGGTCAGCTCCCCGGACGTGATCACGGTCTCCTCGCGCTCGGGGCCGATCCGTCGCAGGCTCGCTCCGAGGCGGGCGATCAGCTCGCGGGGCCCGAACGGCTTGGTGACGTAGTCGTCGGCGCCGGCGGCCAGCGCCCGGACCTTGGCGTCCTCCTCGCCAACGGCGGACAGCAGGATGATCGGCATATCCGTCCATTCGCGCAGCCGGCGGCAGAGCTCGACGCCGTCGATGTCGGGCAGGACGAGGTCGAGGATCGCGGCGCTCGGCCGCGACACGGCGGCCACATCCAGCGCCTCCTCGCCGGTGCTGGCGGGCAGCGCCTCGTAGCCCGCGTCGCGCAGGATCACCCGAAGCGCGCGCAGGATCTGCTGCTCGTCGTCGCAGACGAGCACCCGCGTCTTGGTCGGGCCGCTCACGAGCCGGTCCCGGCGGGAGCCGACGGGCCGCCGGCGCCGGCTCCGGCTCCGACCTCGGTGCCGGCGCGCTGCGCGACCGGCAGCGACACCTGGAAGCTCGTCCCCTGGCCCGGCAGCGACTGCACCGAGATCGTGCCGCCGTTGGCCTCGACGAATCCCTTGACGATCGCCAGCCCCAGCCCGGAGCCCGTCCAGGCGTGGGCGTCGATGCCGCGGCCGCGGTAGAACGGCTCGAAGATGCGCTCCTGCTCGGCGGAGGCGATCCCGGGACCCTGATCGACGACGCTGATGATGACGCGGTCCCCCGCCCGGCGGGCGTGCACCGAGATCGGGGTTCCGCCGCCGTAGCGGCCGGCGTTCTCGAGCAGGTTGGCGAACGCCCGCTCGAGCTGGGCGGCATCGGCGCGGACCTCGAGGACGTCGGGGTCGACGGTCATCCGGATGTCGAGCGGGTCCCCGCGTAGCCCCTCGGCAGCGGCGGACACGAGATCCTCGATCGAGACCCAGTCAGAGCGCGGGGTGGCGCTCCCCGCCTGGAGCTTGGACAGCGCCAGCAAGTTGTCCACCATGCCGGCCAGCCGCGTGCCCTCCTCGACGACCGCTGAGCTCAACTCGGTTCGCTCCTGGTCGGTGAGCGAGTCGGCGCCGAGCGCGTGGCCGGCGGCCACCACGGCTGTGAGCGGCGTGCGCAGGTCGTGGGAGACGGCCCGCAGGAGCGCCGTCTTGATGTCATCTGAGCGGCGCAGCGCCGCGGTTTCGACCAGCTCGGCCTGCATCGCGTCGCGGCGAGCGGCAATCGCCACCAGCGCCTCCAGGGTCGGCACCACCTGGGTGCGCAGCCGCTGGTCGGTCTCGGGCGGGAGGTGCGCCGGCACCAGCAGCGTCGCCACCCGCCGCCCGTCAACGCCGCGCAGCGCCAGCGCTTGGCGGCGGGGGTCCGCGGCGGCGGGGGTGGGCGCCGCCGGTTCGATCGCGGCCGAGGACAGCCCGAGCGCCTCGGCGACCCGCCGCGCCGCGCTGGCCAGGGCGGTGCTGGTGTCGACGCCGAGCAGCA
>DATCFW010000417.1:0-15455 GCA_036509295.1 Solirubrobacteraceae bacterium
CGCCCGCGCGGCGTCTCCTGTCCGAGCGCGACCGCGAGGTCGTGGGCGATCGCCTGCTCGGAACGTGACGCGGTCAGCGGCTCGGCGATCCCCTCGACGTGGACGACCGTTCGCCGGCCGTCACCACGCTCGTCGCCCTCCAGCGGCACGAGCGCGTAGATCCGGTCAGCGCGCACGAATTTGCCGTACCCGAGTGCGATGAGCGGAGCCAGGCGGGCCATGACGGGTGGGATCGTACGCCCCCGCCGCGCCGACGCTAACCGCCGACGGTCAGCCGACGAGGATGAGCGCCAGTCGGCGCTCGAGCGTCGCCGCCAGCGTCTCGCGGACCGGGCCGTCGGGGAAGCGTTCCACCAGCGCCGAGAGAAAGCCCTCGATCACCAGCCGCTTGGCGATGTCCTCGGGCAGTCCGTGAGACCGCAGATAGAACAGCTGCTCGGGGTCGACCTGGGCGACCGCCGCCGCGTGGGTGCAGCGCACGTCGTTGGCCTGGATCTCCAGGCCCGGGATGGCGTCGGCGTGGGCCCGCTTGGAGATGAGCAGGTTGCGCGACTCCTGGAAGGCGTCGGTCTTCTGGGCGCCGGGGTCGACGATGATGTTGCCCTTCCAGACGGCGCTGGAGCGGCCCTGCAAGACGCCGCGGAACGCCAGGTCCGACGTGGTGTTCGGCGCGGCATGCTCCTGAGTGGTGTCGAAGTCGATGTGCTGGCGGCCGTGGGTCGCGTATGCGCCGGTCACGCGGGCGTCGGCGCCCTGGCCGGCCAGGCGGGTGTCCATCCGGACGTGGCCCCGCGCCGAGCCGAAGCCCAGCGCCACCCACTCCAGGGCGGCGTCGCGGCCCACCTCGGCCCGCTGCGCGCCGAAGATCCAGCTGCGCTCAGACAGGGCCTGGCCACACACGTAGCGCAGGTGGGCGTTGTCGGAGAGAACGAGCTCGGTGACGACGTTGAACACACCGTCGAGATCCTCGGTGCCGGAGGTGAACTGCTCCCACACCTCGGCCTGGGCCCCCTCCTCCAGCACGATCAGCGTGCGCCGGTTCAGCAGGGTGCCGGTCCGGGCCTGAACGCTGCTCAGCGAGATCGGCTCCGGCACCACCACGCCGCGCGGCACGTATACGAATGCACTGCCGCGCACGCCGGCATCGTTGAGCGCCACGAACACGTCGTCCTTGCCGGAGACCAGCGATCCGAGGTGGCGCTGCACCAGCGCCGGGTGCTCGGTCAGCGCCGTCTCCAGCGTCGAGACGATCACGCCGTCGGGCAGCGCGGCGGTCTCGTCGCGGAGCGCGAACAACGGCTGCACCGGCGCCGAGTCATCGTCCGCCACCCGCTCGTAGGCGGCGAGGTCGAGACCCGAGATGTCGGTGAACTCCCAGCCGGGACGGCCTTTGAACTGCGGGAGCTCCACCGTCGCGGAGCTAGCCAATGGACCCCTCCATCTGCAGCTCGATCAGCCGGTTCATCTCCACCGCGTACTCCATCGGGAGCTCCTTGGTGATCGGCTCGATGAAGCCGTTGACGATCAGCTTGGACGCCTCCTCCTCGGAGATGCCGTGGGACATCAGGTAGAAGAGCTGGTCCTCTCCGACCTTGGAGACGGTGGCCTCGTGGCCGACGTTGACGTCGTCCTCGGAGATCCGGATCGTCGGGTAGGTGTCCGAGCGTGAATCCTCGTCGAGCAACAGCGCGTCGCAGACGACCTTTGACCGTGAGCCGTGGGCGCCCTTGGCGATCTCCAGCAGCCCGCGGTAGGAGCCGCGGCCGCCGTCCTTGGAGATCGACTTGGCGAAGATGTTCGACGTCGTGTTCGGGGCGGCGTGGATGATCTTGCCGCCGGCGTCCTGATGCTGGTCCTTGCCGGCGAACGCGATCGACAGGATCTCCCCGTGGGCCCGCTCGCCCATCAGGTACACACTGGGGTACTTCATCGTCAGCTTGGATCCGAGGTTGCAGTCCACCCACTCGACCGTCGCATCGGTCTCGGCGACGGCCCGCTTGGTGACGAGGTTGAACACGTTGGTCGACCAGTTCTGCACCGTCGTGTAGCGGATCCGGGCGCCGGGCTTGGCGAGCAGTTCCACGACCGCGGAATGCAGCGACGAGGAGCTGTAGGTCGGCGCCGTGCAGCCCTCGACGTAGTGCACGTAGGACCCCTCGTCGGCGATGATCAGCGTGCGCTCGAACTGGCCCATCGACTCGGTGTTGATCCGGAAGTACGCCTGGAGCGGCATCTCGACGTGGACGCCCGGGGGCACGTACACGAACGACCCACCAGACCAGACGGCGCTGTTGAGCGACGCCAGCTTGTTGTCGTTGGCCGGGATGATGCTGGCGAAGTACTCGCGCACCAGGTCCTCGTGCTCGCGCAGTGCCGTGTCCATGTCGGTGAAGATCACGCCCTGCTTGGTGAGCTCCTCATTGATCTGGTGGTAGACGACCTCGGACTCGTATTGCGCCCCCACACCGGACAGGAACTTGCGCTCGGCCTCGGGAATCCCCAGCCGGTCGAACGTCTTCTTGACGTCCTCGGGCACGTCGTCCCAGGAGCGCTCAGCGCGCTCCGAAGCGCGCACGAAGTAGTGGATGTCGTCGAAGTCGACCTCGGCCAGCATCGGCGAGCCCCACGTGGGCATCGGGCGGGCCAGGAAGTGATCGAGCGCCTTGAGGCGGAAATCCCGCATCCACTGCGGCTCTGATTTGAACTCCGAGATCTTCGCCACCAGCTCCCGGGTCAGGCCCTTGGGGGCCTTGTAGAGATAGTTCTCGGCGTCGTGGAAGCCGTAGCGCTCGGTGTAATCGGCGTTGATCCCCCGCAGCCGGTCGTTGCCGGTCAGCGCCGGCGGCTGGGTCGCGATTGTCTCGGGAGTCGCCATCACTCCACCTCCAACTTGATCGTGTCGTCCTCGACGATCACCGGAAAGGTGTCCACCGGAACGTATGCGGGCAGGGTCCTGGGCTTGCCGGTCTTCAGATCGAACAGCGAGCCGTGACGGGGGCATTCGACGGTGCACGCCTGCGGGTCGAACTCTCCCTCCATGAGCGGGCCGTCGTCATGGGTGCATCGGTCCTCGATCGCGTAGATCGTGCCGGCGCAGTTGAACACGCCGATCTCCAGGTCCTCCCATTCGACCATGCGCTTCGCACCCGGCGCGAGCTCGGAGAGGGGACAGACGTCGATGACTTGCGGCACGATTTTCAAAACCTAGCGTGGGGATCGGATTTCCCCTCTAGTCTAGCGGCCACGATCCGCATTGCGCTCCCGGGCGGGCGGTCAGCTGGGCGGCGTTCCCGGCAGACCCGGGAGGAGCTTGCACTGGTCCCCGGGCCGGGGCATCGTGACCGGAATCGTCACCGGCGAGCCGCGCTTGATAATTCGACCTCCCCGGGCCTCGACGGCCAACGGCGCTGCGGAATTGATGGCGGCCCCCGAGCTCAGCTGTCCGATCAATTGGACGGTCGCCGCGCTGGCGCTCGCCGACATGACGGCGAAGCCGACGACGCAGGCGACCAGAATCCCGAGCACCCTGACACCGCGGCGGGAAGAGGTCTCACGCGCGACCATCATGCCCGGGTTATCGGGCGGTCAGCACAAACGCTTGAGAGCGCCGTGCCAGCGTGGAGACAAACCGCGCGGCGACAGCGTCCTACGCTCAGGCCGTGGCGCCCTCGGCGCTGCTGGCCGGCGTCTCAGGCTCCCAGCCGGCGGCCTCTCCCAGCGACGCGCTCTTGACCACTTTCAGCGAGAGCAGGGCGCACTTCAGTCGCGTAGCGGAGATATCGATGCCGAGCAGATCGAGCACGAACTCACGGTCCAGCGCGCGCAGATCGGAGACCGTCATCCCCTTGATCTCGTCGGACACCATCGACGCCGCCGCCTGCGAGATGGCGCAGCCATGCCCCTCGAAGCGGACGCCCTCGATCCGGTCGTCCCCACCGACCGCCAGCTTGACGGTCAGGTCGTCACCGCACAGCGGGTTGAGATCGTGGAACTGGAGGTCAACGCGATCGAGCTCTGGCTCCGGCGGGCTCCAGTTGTGGGGCCGCTTGTAGTGCTCGAGGATGTTCTCTCGGTACAGGTCGTCCATGGCGCTGATCAGGCTAGCCGCGGATCTAGGAGAGCTGGAGGACGCGTGCGACGGTCCCGAGCGCGTCGATCAAGCGGTCGGTATCGGCGACGGTGTTGTGCACGGCATATGACGCACGGGTCGTCGCGGTCGCGCCGAGCCGGCGCATCAGCGGCTGGGCGCAGTGGTGGCCGGTGCGGACGCACACGCCCTCGCGACCGAGGATCTCGCCGACATCATGGGGATGCGCCCCGTCGAGCACGAACGAGATGAGCGCGCCGCGGTCGGCGGCGTCGGACGGGCCGTGCAGCTCGATCCCCGGGGTCTCGGCCAGGCGCGCGAGCGCGTCGGCGATGAGCGCGCGCTCGTGAGCGCGGATCTGGTCGATGCCGATCGCGGCGATCCAGTCGACGGCCGCGCCGAGCCCGATCACCTCGGCGATCTGCGAGGTGCCGGCCTCGAACTTCCAGGGCAGGTCGGTCCAGGTGGACTCGGTCAGACCGACGGTGCGGATCATGTGCCCGCCGCCGATGAACGGCGGCATCCGCTCCAGCAGCTCGCGCCGGCCGTGGAGCACGCCGATGCCGGTCGGGCCGTAGGCCTTGTGCCCGGTCCAGGCGTAGAAGTCGGCGTCGAGCGCCCGCAGATCGACGGGGATCTGGGGCACCGCCTGCGATCCGTCAACGACGACGACGGCGCCGGCGTCGTGGGCCCGGCGGATGATCTCCTCGAGCGGATTGATCGTCCCCAGGACATTCGACACGTGGGCCACCGCGATCAGCTTCGGCCCGCGGGCCAGCAGCTGGGTGAGCACGTCCAGGTCGAGCTGGCCGTCATCGAGCACCGGCACGTAGGCCAGCTCGGCCTCGCGCTCGGCGCACAGCAGCTGCCACGGTACGATGTTGGAGTGGTGCTCCATCTCGGTGAGCACGACGAGGTCACCGGCGCCCACGTTCTGACGGCCCCAGGTGTAGGCGACGAGATTGAGCGCTGCCGTGGCGTTGGCGGTGAAGATCGTCTCCTCGATCGTCGAGTGCAGCCACTCCGCGATCCGCTGCCGCGCGCCCTCGAACAGGTCGGTGGCCTCCACCGCGAGCGGGTAGACGCCCCGGTGGATCGATGCCCGGGACTCGGTGTAATAGCGGGTCATCGCGTCGATCACCGGCTGCGGAGTCTGCGAGGTGGCCGCCGAGTCGAGATAGGCCACGGGGCGGCCGTCGAACTCCCGGCGCAGGACCGGGAACTCCGCGGCGACGTCGGGGATGACCTGGAGCGTGGACATCGCGGCCTAGGCGGCTTCCTCGAGATCGTCGGTGATCCAGCCGTAGCCCTTGGCCTCGAGCTCATCGACGAGCTCCGGCCCGCCCTCGCGGACGATCCGGCCCTTGTACATGACGTGCACGTGGGTGGGACGCACGAGATCGAGGATCCGCTGGTAATGGGTGATGATGAGGAAGCCGAGCTCGGGCCCGGCCACCGAGTTGACGCCAGCAGCGACGACCTGGAGGGCGTCGATGTCGAGCCCGGAGTCGGTCTCGTCGAGGATCGCCAGCTTCGGCCGCTGGAGCGCGAGCTGGAGGATCTCCATGCGCTTCTTCTCGCCGCCGGAGAACCCCTCGTTGAGATAGCGGCGAGAGAAGTCCTGAGGCACCTTGGTGAGCTCCATCGCCGCCTTGACGGTCTTGCTGAACTCCTTGAGCGAGATCGGCTCTTCGCCGCGGGCGTCGCGGTGCGCGTTCATCACCGTGCGCAGGTACTTGGTCACGGTGACGCCGGGTACTGACACCGGGTACTGGAACGCCATGAACAGGCCCATCTGAGCGCGCTCGTTGGTGGCGGCCGCGGTGATGTCCTCGCCGCCCCACAGGATCTGACCCTCGGTCACCTCGAGGTTGGGGTGACCCATGACCGCATTGGCCAGGGTCGACTTGCCGGAGCCGTTGGGACCCATCAGAGCGTGGATCTCCCCCTTCCCGACGGTGAGGTCCAGGCCCCGCAGAATCTCCTTGTCACCGGCGCGGACGTGAAGGTTTCGAATATCTAGGTCGGGCATCTCTCTTCTCGGCGTGTCGGTGTTGTTGACGGAGTGGGCACAGCGATCGCCGGGGCGGGCATCGACGGCGCGGCCATCGCCGGGGCCATCGGCGCCGCGTCCGGGCCGCCCGAGAACTGCACCAGCTCGGCGAGCGTCGTGTTCTGCAGCGAGCGAATGATTCCGCCCTGCACCCGCGTCCACAGCAGCTTGGTGGCGCAGCCCCGCCCGGCGTCGGGCAGATGCGAGCAGAGCACGCGCTCGGTGTGGTCGTGGATGAAGCAGTCCATCGGCGCGATCGAACCCTCGAGCGCCTGCACCACCTCGTCCATGGCGATCTCCGGGGCCGGGCGTGCCAGCCAGTAACCGCCGTGCGCGCCGCGCGCGCTCATCACCAGACCGGCCCGGCGCAAGCGCGCCACGACCTGTTCGAGGTAGGCGAGCGGGAGGCCCTCGGCATCGGCGATCGCCTTGAGGCTGGTCGGGTGCTCGGGCTGCTGGCGCCCCAGCTCGATCATCAGGCGCACGCCGTACTCGGCTTTGGAGGAGAAGATCATCGCGGGCTATATCCTACCAGGGGGGTCGGCTTAAGCCCGATCCGCCGGTTCTGCGGCGATTGGTGGGGCGCCGCGCCATGGAGCGGGCCATGTAGGGTCCGCGCATGGACAGCGTGCCCTCCACCGCGTTGGCCGGCTCCGCCGACGTGCTCGAGGCCGCCGCGGCGGCGCGGGCGGCGGGCCGCTTCGGGATCGACACCGAGTTCATGTCCGAGGGCCGCTACCGGGCGCTGCTGTGCCTGGCCCAGGTGGCGGTGGACAACCCCGACCCCGGCGGCGAGCCGCTCATCTTCCTGATCGACTCGCTGGCAGACGTCGACGTCCGGCCGTTGGCGGTGCTGCTGGCCGACCCGGAGGTCGAGGTGGTGCTGCACGCCGGGCGCCAGGACGTCGCGATCCTGCGCCGGGCGTGGCGGACCGAGCTGAACAACATCTTCGACACCCAGATCGCTGCCGGGTTCGCCGGAGGCAGCGCCCAAGCCGGCTACGGGAACCTGCTGGGCTCGGTGCTGGGGCTGCAGGTCGGCAAGACCGCCAGCTACACCCGCTGGGACGCGCGACCCCTCACCTCCGAGCAGCTCGGCTACGCCGGCGAGGATGTCGTCCACCTGCTCCAGCTCGCTGACGAGATCCAGTCGCGCCTGCGCCGCAGTGGCCGACTCGAGTGGGCCCGCGAGGAGTGCCGGCGGCTGGAGGCGGCCACCGATGAGCGTGATCCCGACACCGCCTGGGAGCGCCTGCCGCGGGTGGGGCAGCTCGACCCCCGCTCCCGCGCCGTCGCGCAAGAGCTGGCCGCGTGGCGTGAGCGCACCGCCTCCGAGCTCGATCGTCCGGTCGGCTCGATCGTCGCCGATCCCGCGCTGGTGGAGCTCGCCAAGCGGCGGCCGTCGTCGGTCTCAGGCCTCGAGCAGATCCGCGGTCTGCACCCGCCCACGATCAAGCGTCGCGGCGAGGCGATCCTCGAGGTCATCGCCCGCGGACGCGACGCCGAGCCGATCCCCCGAGACGAGGCGCGGGCCCGGACCGAAGCCGGCGACGCGCCCCTGATCGCGCTCGCCGAGGCGCTGCTGCGCGCCCGCGCGCTCGAGGCCGGCCTGGCCTACGAGCTGATCGCGTCCCGCGCCGAGCTCGAGCTGATCGTCGGCGCCGCCCGACGCAATGACCCCGAGCCGGAGGTGCGAACGCTCAGCGGGTGGCGCCGCGAGCTCGTCGGCGACGATCTGCGCGACCTGCTGGCCGGCCACAGCGCGGTGGCGGTCGGCGCCGACCGACGCCTGGAGCTCAGGACGATCCCCGCACCAGCATGATCGAGATCGCCGGCGCCCGGTCGAACATTGCGGTCGACAGGCTGTCGGAGATCGGCGGGGCCCGCTGGATCCAGTTGGAGTCGATCCCGAGCAGATCGTCGTAGGCGGTGGCGTAGTAGAGCCGCAGCTCGTGCCCGGGCGAGTCGGCCGCCTGCTGAAGGGCGTCCGCGCCCCGCGTGATCGTCCACCCGCGCGCAGCCAGGAGCCGCTTCTCGCTGACCTCGAGGGCCTTCGCGGTAGACAGCGCCGGCGCGACGACGACGAGCTGCTCGGCGCAATAGGCGTTGGCCCCGCGGTCACAGCTGCGGATGTGAGCGCTGATCTGCGCCCCGCCGGGCAGGGGCACCTCCGCCAGCCCGACCGCCCGCACGTCGGCGCTGGTGCCGCACCCGGCCACGGCCACCGCCACGGCCACGGCGCCCGCCGCCATCAGCACCGCCACGAGTGACCTTGTCGTGCGCATGGGTTCGGAGGCCAATGTAATCAGGCGTCCCACGGCGCGAACGCCGCGGCGAGCCCGGGCGTGTCGAGCGTCGCGCCCAGACAGCAGAGCAGGAGGATCCGCGCCGCCGGCGCCGACAGGAACGGCGCGCACACGGCGCCACTGGCGCGCAGATCGCGTTCGGAACCCTCGAACCCGTAGGTGGCGTGCAGCATCGAGCCGCGCTCGGGCCGGACGGTCACCACCACCGGGACGCGCTGCACCGCATCGCGCAGGCCGCCGAGCATCCCCGGCGTGACGTGACCGGCGCCGAACGCGGCAAGGACGAGTCCGTCGCAGCTCTCGGCGGCGGAGCGCAGCAGCTGACCGTCGTCGCCGAGCGCGGCGGTGAGGATCGGCACCCGGTGCTCGAGTGCGCGCGGCTGCACCGTCGGTGGCCGTAGCGGGCGGGCGCCGTACCACACGCGCCCCTCGACGATCCTGCCGATCGGGCCGGTGACGGGTGAGCCGAACGCGGCCGGCCCGGTGCTGTCGACCTTGCGGACCGTGGCGGCGGCGTGCACCTCGCCGCCGAACACGACGACGGCGCCCAGTCCCGCCGCGGCACCGTCCGCCGCCAGCGTGATCGCGTCCAGCAGGTTCGCGGGACCATCGGCGCCGGGAGCGCTCGCCGGACGGTTGGCGCCGGTGAGCACGATCGGAGCGTCACCGTCATAGGTGACGCCGCACAGCATTGCCAGCTCCTCGAGCGTGTCGGTGCCGGTGCTGATGACCACGCCCTCGCCGGTCGCCGCGGCCGCCGTCGCGCGCCGGATGAGCGTCAGCGCCTGCGCCAGGGAGATCTCGGCGCTGGCGAGGCCGAGGACGTTCTCGGCCTGCAGCCGCGGAAAGGCGCCGAGCTGCGGGATGGCCGCCACGAGCTGATCGGCGTCGAGCACCGGGACGGCGTGCTCGCCCTGCATCGAGATCGTGCCGCCGGCAGTCAGGAGCCGAACCGGCCGTGCCTGGGTGGGTGCGTCGCGCGCCATGTCCGGCCAGACCCTAGTGGCCGGACCCTGTACACGCACTGAGTAGTAGTCCCGCGTCGCGTCGCTTGTGACGCGGGCGGACGGTGGCGGCGTGCGTGTATGGCCGCCCCGGCAACGTCCCACCGCGCGCCACGATCGGGTCCGGTGGGACGTTTGCCGACCGCTCCCCCCGCTGCAGGCCGTCGTTGCCCGCCAGGCACGATCCGCGCCCGGATACCGCACCCTCGCACCCCTGCGCGCCGGGATCCCGCACACCCCCGCACCCCTGCGCGCCGGGATCCCGCACACCCGCGCACCCCCGCCGGGTGGGGCGCGGCCGCTCGCGGCGGCGCGGGAATCAGTCAGCTGAGTGGCCCGTGGCGAACGACTAAGCCTGGATCCACCGATAGTGGGCGGAGACTCGGCGTCGGGGGCCGAGCGAGGCGCCATCGGCGGAGCACCATAAGGGTGATCCCTATGAGCGACGGCGATGGCGGATAGCGACGGCCATCCGGCGGCGAGACGACCCCAGGATCAGTGGATCCGGGCTAAGCTCTCTCACCGCAATGTCGACCACCGCTGAGAACCTCGCCGACCCCGAGCTGCTCGAGGCCGCCTGGGACCTCAGCGCGCTCGTTGACGGTGATGAGGAGGCCGGCGTCACCCGCCAACTCGATGAGGCGCTCGAGCGCTCAACCGCGTTCGCCGGCGTGTACGCCGGCACACTGGCTGACCGCGACCCCGCCGGGCTCGCCGCCGCGATGGATGAGCTGGCCGCGATCAACGAGCTCGTCGGAAAGGCCGGCTCGTTCGCGTCACTGCGCTTCGCCACCGACACCGCCGACGCGACGCGCGGCGCGCTGCTCCAGCTCGTCCAGGAGCGAGCCACCGAGATCGAGACCAAGCTGCTGTTCTTCGAACTCGAGTGGGCCGCGCTGTCCGACGCCCACGTCGACGAGCTGCTGGCCGATGACGCGCTCGCGTTCTGCGCGCACTACCTGCGCAGCGCCCGCCGCTACCGGCCGCACCTGTTGACCGAGCCCGAAGAGACGATTCTGGCGGAGAAGGCGATCTCGTCCGAAAGTGCCTGGGCACGACTGTTCGGCGAGGTGGTGGCGGCGCTCAAGGTGCCGCTCGAGTCCGACGAGGTGCCGCTCGACGTCGCTCTGAGCCGCCTGCAGGACTCAGATCGCGACGCCCGGCGCACCGTCGCCGAGGCCGTGTCGGCGACCCTGGAGCCGGGCCTGCGCACGCGGGCATTCATCTACAACACGCTCCTGCACGACAAGGCCGTCGAGGACCGCCTGCGCTCCTACCCGCACTGGCTGGCGTCCCGCAACCTCGCCAACGAGGCGTCCGACGAGTCGGTGATGGCACTGATCGAGGCCGTCCGTGGGCGCTTCGACATCCCTCAGCGCTGGTACGCGCTGAAGGCGAAGCTGCTCGGCCTCGACCGGCTGGCCGACTACGACCGCAGCGCGCCGGTGCTGCCCGAGAACGTCACATTCTCCTACGCGCAGGCGCGCGAGCTGGTGCTCGACACCTATGAGTCGTTCTCCCCGGATGCCGGGCGCGTCGTGCATCGCTTCTTCGACGAGCGGTGGGTCGACGCGCCGGTGCGCCCCCACAAGCGCGGCGGCGCGTTTTGCGCGTACACCGTCCCGAGCGTGCACCCATACGTGCTGCTGAACTTCACCGCCCGCCGACGCGATGTGCTCACCATGGCCCACGAGCTCGGGCACGGGCTGCACGCGGCGCTCGCCCAGCCCCAGGGGGTGTTCCACCAGTCGACGCCGTTGACACTGGCCGAGACCGCGTCGGTGTTCGGCGAGGCCCTGGTGTTCGGGCGGATGCTCGAGGCCGCGCCCGATGACGATGCCCGACTCAGCCTGCTCGCCGAGCGGATCGACGGAGCCATCGCCACCGTGTTCCGCCAGATGGCGATGAACCGCTTCGAGCACCTCGTCCACACCCGCCGGCGCAGTGAGGGAGAGCTGTCGGTGGACCGGATCTGCGAGTCCTGGGTGGAGAGTCAGTCCGAGCTCTTCGGAGACTCGGTCCAGATGACCGACGGCTACCGGATGTGGTGGTCCTACGTGCCCCACTTCATCAACACCCCCGGGTACGTGTACGCCTACGCGTATGGCCAGCTGCTTGCCCTATCGGTCTACGGCCGGTACCTGCAGGAGGGCTCGGGCTTTGCCCCGGCGTACCTCGACCTGCTGGCGGCCGGCGGCTCCCGCGGACCCGAGGAGCTCGGGGCGATGGTCGGGATCGACCTCGCCGACCCCGGGTTCTGGGACGCCGGCCTGGCGCTCGTCGAGCAGCAGCTCCGCGACGCCGAAGAGCTGGCCGCGCATCGCACGTAGCTCACTCCGGGTCGGGCGCGTCAGTGGGTCTGGGCGCGGCGGTGGGTCTCGGCGCGTCAGTGGGTCTTGGCGCGTCGGGTGCGTGAGCGCTCTTCCTGGCGCTCAACCACGTGGGCGATCAGCTTGAGGACCTGATCGATCCCGGTCGCCTTGGCGTCCCCGTGCTCAAACGCCGCGCGCCAGTCCGCAACGTGACCCTTGGTGGCGAGCTCGTTGAAAGTGGCCCGGGGCACCTCCAACCGGACCTTGGCGTCGGAGGCGATGTCCTTGGTGACCTTGGGGCCGGGGAGCTGCACCCGGTACATCTGGATGTCACCGCGGCCGCGCAGCTCCAAGCCGGCGACCAGCTTGAGCGGCTGCAGCGCCGGAACCTCCTCGAGAAACCGATTGACTGCGGTCTCGATCAACAGCTTGGTGTCGCCGGGCGTAGTCAGAGCCGGGAGTGTATTGATCCGGCTCCTCGTCGTGGCGCGCGGCGCCGGGGCGGTGAGTCGGGCGCGCGACGCCTACGGGGTCGATTTGGTGGCGGCGACGCCACCGTCGTAGCCGGAGACAACCGTCGTCCCGTTCTTCGCCAGGAACGAGTGGACGAGCGTCTGGCGGGCCGACGACGCCGGCGCCAGGAGCGCCGCTGCGCCGACTCCTGCGATGGCCAGCACGGCGAGGCGCCGCTTGGCGATCGTCGCCGGCGATGCGGCGGGGCGGGCGGTGGATGTTGCGGTGTACGCGGGCATGGTTTCAGCTCCCTGGCCTAGCTTGCCGTCCCTTCACCGTAGCGCGCGGGCCGGATCTGGCAACCCCGAGCGCTGACCCCGCGCCTGGGCGCGCGGCGCGAGCCGCCTGGGCTCGCGGCGCGAGGGGTACTTAGATCTTGTGACGCTGGAGCAGCTTGCGTCCGATGACCATCCGCTGGATCTCACTGGTGCCCTCGCCGATCAGCAGCAGCGGCGCGTCGCGATACAGGCGCTCGATCTCGTACTCCTTGGAGTAGCCGTACCCGCCGTGGATGCGCAGGCACTCCTCCACGCAGAAGCGGCCGGCTTCGGACGCGAACAGCTTGGCCATGCCGGCCTCGATATCCGAACGCTCGCCGGCGTCCTTCAGGCGCGCCGCGCGCTGCGTGAGCAGCCGGGCGGCATCGACCTGGGTGGCCATGTCGGCCAGCTTGAACTGGATCGCCTGGTGCTGGGCGATTGGCTTGCCGAACGCGCGGCGCTCCTGGGAATAGCGCAACGCCAGCTCCAGCGCGCGCTGGGCGATGCCGACGCCGCGGGCGGCGACGTTGACGCGACCGAGCTCGAGTGCATCCATCATCTGGGCAAAGCCCTTGTTCAGGCCGGCGTCCTCGCCACCGAGGATGCTGTCAGCCGGAGTGCGGTAACCGTCGAACACGAGCTCGGTGGACTCGACGCCCTTGTAGCCCATCTTCTTGATCTGTGGAGGGACGGTCAGCCCCTTGTACTCCCCGGTGTTCTCGGCGACGCCCGGCTCCTTCTCACAGATGAAGCAGGTCATGCCCTTGTGCTTGGGCTCGGCGTTCGGGTCGGTCTTGACCAGGGTGAACACCAGCGTGGAGCGCAGGCCGTTGGTCACCCACATCTTCTGACCGTTGATCTCGTAGCGACCGTCGTCCACCTTCTTGGCGGAGGTCTTGATCGCCTGCACGTCGGACCCGAGCTCGGGCTCGGAGAGGCTGAAGGCAGCGCGGATCTCGCCGGTCGCCATGCGTGGCAGGTATTTCTGCCTCTGCTCCTCGGAGCCGAACTTCATCAGCAGGTAGGAGCCGATGAAGTGGGTGTTGACGATCCCGGAGATCGAGATCCAGCCCCGCGAGAGCTCCTCGACGATCATCGCGTAGGTCGTCAGGTCCAGCCCCATGCCCCCGTACTCCTCGGGGATCGTTACTCCGAACAGCCCCAGCTCCTTCATCTGGTCCACGATCGGGTCCGGGAAGCTGTCCTCGTGATCGTAATGCTCGGCGTTGGGGAGGATCTGCTCGTCGGCGAACTGGCGGACCATCTCGCAGATGGCCTTCTGCTCGTCGGTGAGATCGTTGATCGGGCTGGTGGTTGCCATGGGCTCCTCGGGTCGGGCTTCGCGCTTGAGGATACGAGGGGGGTGGCTACGGGGGGGGTGGGGGCTCAGTAGTACATAGGACCACCAGCATCCCAACCCCCCGGCGGGGACGCCGCAATCGGGCAGCTGGCCGCCCGCCAACACGGCAACGTGACCTATGAGCAGCTCGTCGCGCTGGGCTTCACCAAGACCCGCATCGCCCATCGGGTACGCACGGGACGGCTGTTCCGGGCCCATCGAGGCGTCTTTGCCGTCGGCCGCCCGGCGCGCACCCCGCTCGAACGCGCCGCCGCCGCCGTCTTCGCCTGCGGGCCGGGAGCGGCGCTCAGTCACGAGGGAGCGCTGGCGTTGTGGGGGCTTACTCATCGCTGGCCCGCGTCGTGGCACGTGACGGTGGCGGCCGATCGCCGGCCGAAGGGCATCACGGTCCATCGGTCGCGGGCCCTGCTGCGCCGGGATCTCCGCATCCAGCTCGACATCCGCGTCACGAGCCCGGCCCGCACGGTGCTGGACTGCGCCCCGTCGCTCCCGGACAAGCCGCTGACCCGGCTCGTCAACGACGCGCTGCGCACGCCGTACCTCCGTCGATCCCAGCTGGCCGACGTGTGCCGCAGGTTTCCAACTCACGCCGGGGCGCGACGGCTGCGCCCGTTCGTCGACCTCGACGACGCGACAACCCGTTCCAGCTTTGAAGACGAATTCCTGGCGTTCTGCGAGCGGTTCGGCTTTCCCCGCCCCCTCGTCAACGTCCGTGTCGCGGGCCACGAGGTCGACGCGCTGTTCGCCGATGAGCGCGTCATCGTCGAGCTCGACGGATGGGCGTTTCACCGCGACCGCCTGGCGTTCGAGTCAGACCGCGACCGAGACGCCGACACGCTGGCCGCCGGCTTCCCCACGCTGCGGATCACCTGGGAGCGGTTCCACCGCGCCCCGGCCGCCGAGGCCGACCGCCTGCGCACCATCCTGCGCCGACGTTAGCCCTGACCGTTGGCGCGCGCGGCCGCGGCGCCCACGCGGTGGGTGAACGGCGACTCGTAGTACCAGACGAGATCGGGCCGGCTGGTACCGCGGACGCGACGGGGCGACGTCGAGGGCCGCCCCGTCGCAGATCATCGGGTTCTGGCTCAGCTCACCCGACCCTGACCTTTGCCGTGAGCCTGAATCGTCGATCCCCCGGCCCGAACGCGGCGCGTGCTAGCACCTTCTTGTTCAATGAAGCACCAACAATCCGCTAACCGCCGGTCAGATGATGCGGTGGGGCCGGTCTGGCAAGCTCACCGACTGTGAACTTCGCCACCGACGTCGTCGACCGGCGCGACCGGCGCGACCGTGCGCTCGTCGAGATCCGGCGCGACGGCGCGCGACGCGTGTGGACCTTCGGCGAGGTGGCCGATGCGTCGGCGCGTCTGGCCGGCGCGCTCGTCGCCCGCGGCATCGGCCGCGGTGACGTGGTCATGACGCTGATCGGCAACCGCCCGGAGTGGGTGCTGACCATGGTCGCCTGCTTTCGCATCGGCGCAGTGGCCCTTCCGTGCAACGAGCAGCTGCGCGCCAAGGACCTGCGCCAGCGCATCGATGCCGCCCGGCCCCGGTTGATCG
>DATCFW010000418.1:0-4565 GCA_036509295.1 Solirubrobacteraceae bacterium
GACGGAAATCGGCTCCTGATCGTCGAGCAGCTCGGGGTGTCGGGCGCGCAGGCCACCTCGGCGACCTCGTGACCCCCGCGACGACGCCCGCCCACGGCGGTCCGCCACGCAGCGCCAGTCACCACCCACCAGCGTTCACAACCTGGTCACAGCGAGGCCCCGGCGCGGACACGCGGCGGCCCACGGCGCTCCATAGGCTCGCGCCGTTGCCAAACGTCGAGCTCAGGAGGACGCATGCGGAGATTGTGGGAGATGTGGGAGGGGGCGGAGATTTTCCCACCGGGTGACGATCATCGTCAGCGTTGCGGTGATTGCGGTGATTGCGGTGATTGCGGTGATCGCGGTGATCGCGGTGATCGCGGGGGCCGGCACGGTGCTGGCCGACCCGGGTGGCTGGTTCGGCAGCGACAATCCCTGGCCGTACAGCTCGTCGGGCTCCGATCCGGTGCTGGCCACCGTCGGTGACATCTCGTGTCAGCCTGGCGGCCCGCAGGAGGCGGAGAAGCCGACCGATGTCTGTGACCAGGGGGTCGGCTCGACCGCGCGTGACGCCGCGCAGAACGCGATCGCGCAGCAGCTCGAGGCGCATGCACCCGGCGCTCGTCGCGGTGCTCGGCGATGAGCAGTACCAGAACGGGGACTACTCCGATTTCGAGAACTCGTACGACAAGTACTGGGGGGCGTTCAAGTTCCTGCAGCGTCCGGCGCCGGGCAACCACGAGTTCTACGACAACCACGGTCAGACCGGCGTTCGCGGCCTGGGCTACTTCGACTACTTCAACGGGCTTCAGCACAACGCCGACGGCTCGGAGGTCGACACCACGGTCACCAACCCGAGCACCGGCCGCGTGGTCACCCAACCGGTCCCGCAGCAGGCGGGCCAGGCGGGGCAGTTCGGATCCACGGGGAACGGCTGGTACTCGTACAACCTCGGCGCCTGGCATCTCATCTCGCTCAACATCGAATGCGCCGATGAGCCCGGCGGGTGCAGTCCGACCGGCAGCTGGTTCGCCGGTGAGACCAAGTGGCTGGCGCAGGACCTCAACGAGAATCGCAGCCGGTGCACCCTGGCGTACTGGCACCAGCCGACGTTCAGCCCGACGGCCAGCCCCTTCACATCTGACAGCGCGGAGGGACAGACGGCCGACACGTGGTGGAAGCTGCCGTACGCGCACCACGCCACGCTGATCCTCAACGGACACGACCACGTCTACTCGCGGTTCACGCCGATGGATCCCAACCGGCAACTCCGACCCGCGCCACGGGATCCGCGAGTTCATCATCGGCACCGGCGGCGAGGCGCTCGACACGGTGCTCCCGTCGACGCCGAACCTCCAGGCCTGGGCCGACCAGTACTACGGCGTCATGAAGCTCACGCTCAAGCCGGACGGCTACAGCTGGGACTACCAGTCGGCGCTGGAGAGCCCCACCGCGCCGGCGGGAACCCCGGCAACCTATGGTGACACCGGCAGTGGCAGCTGCAGCGGATCCTGGCACTAACCGGATCGGGGGGCCCGGCCGCAATGCCGGGCCCCGCGGACCGAGCGACGGGATCTCACCGCCGCCCCCGCGCCGCGCAATCCAGCCCGCCGTGACACGGGCTCGACAACGTTCGCGTGATCGCGTCAGCGCAGACCGGGCGGCAACTTGATGAAGCTCGACGGGTTGGCGCTGCCGATCGCGCGACCGACCATGATCTGGGTGCGGCCGTGGCCAGCGGGTTATCGAACGCGACCGCTGCGCTGGTGGCGCTCCGCACGCCGAGCGGCGCGACGGTTCCGAGGTAGCCCGCCGGATCCGTGGAGGCCGGATACCGCTATGTGTGCTGGGTGCGGCCACCGTCGGGCCTGCGCACGAGAGCGCTGTGGCCGGTGACCGCTCACGCGACTCGCAGCGATCACCATCGGGCGACCGCGACGGCGAGTCGCGTCACCGACTGACCGCAGGCAACAGGAGCAGACCCCGAACATCACGCGCACGCCTGGATCTACGAAGGGCCGCCTACCGGCTCCCGACCCGCACGACTACCGGGCAGCCCGTGTCAGACGTTCCGCGGAGTGCCGATGTCGATGCTCACGAACTTGCCGGCGGAGGTCGCGAAGGTCGTCGTGTGGGCGCCGCTGCCGAGCGTGTAGCCGAAACCATTGGCTCCGACCTTGCCCGAGTAGGCCTTCTCGAGCTGCGCGACGTCGGATTTCAAGCCCATGCCCGACTTCGTCTTCAGCGACATCAGCACTCCTTTGAAGACCGCCGCGCCGTGCGTGATGCAAGCACGCCCAAGATGATCCGTATCTTCGTTGCTCAGTCCCCCTCCTAGACACCGGCGGACGCGCGGTATCCCATGCGGGCCCGCGCATCAACCTCACCCTCGCGTCCTCGCGTGCGAGGACGTTCCGCCAGCGATGAGTTGGGCCGGCTTCCTGTGGGAGGATCTGTCTGGTTGCGAGGATCGGCGATAGTTCGGTGATGTCGTCGCTGCTGTATGACCCGGCGCAGCACCGACCGCTTGACGCGAGACCGTGGAGGGAGACCGAGGCTCGCGCCGCGATCGAGGCCATCGCCGGTGATGCGATCGACGCGTATCGGGGTCCGGAGCGGCTTTGGCCCAACGCCTTCGATGATCTGGAGGGTGAGCCTGACACGCCGTTTCGCAATGCGTATTTTGGCGCTGCTGGCGTCGCATGGGCGCTCGATGTGCTGGCCCGGGAAGGGGTGGGGCCGGAACTCCCCGGTCTGGCTGAGCTGACCGACAGCCTTGCGGAGGGGTTTCGGCGAGCACCGGAGCTGGTCGCGCTCGCGCCGCCCCCGGCGGCGTCTCTGCTGTTCGGGGAGAGCGGCATTCTGCTCGCGGTCGAGGCGATTCGCCAGGACGGCGAGCATCTCGACGAGCTCGAGGCGTGCGTGCGCCGAAACGCTCGAAACCCCACGCTCGAGCTCTGCTGGGGTTCCCCGGGGACCATGGTCGCCGCGCTCCAGCTGTGGCGCCGCACGGGCGAGGAGCGCTGGCGTGACGCGTGGCTTGACTCGGCAGGCTGGCTGCTCGGTCAATGGCAGGAAGGTGTCTGGGTTCAGGATCTGTACGGCGAGAAGCGCCGAATGACGGGCGCCGGGCACGGCTTTGCGAGCAACGCGTTCGTGCTGCTCGCCGGCCGAGACCTACTCGGCGATCGAGCCGACGAGGTCATCGATCGCATCCGCGGCGTGCTCCGCGAGCTGGCAGTTCAGGAGGACGGCGTCGCTCAGTGGTTCCCGCTGGCCGGCGATGACACTGGCCGGCGCCCGGTGCAGTGGTGCCACGGATCGCCGGGGATCGTCATATCGCTGGCCGGCCTTCCCGCAAACGACGAGACCGATCGGTTCCTGGCGGCAGGGGGGGAGCTCACGTGGCGCGCCGGACCGCTGGCCAAGGGTGTCGGGCTATGCCACGGCACGGCCGGAAACGCCTACGCGTTCTTGTCGCTGTACTCGCGCTCGGGCGATGAGCGCTGGCTCGAACGGGCCCGGATGTTCGCGATGGATGCTGTGGCCGACGTCGATCGGCGCCGGGAGACCAACGGCCGCGGCCGCTACACGCTCTTCACCGGCGACATCGGCGTGGCGCTGCTGCTGCGCAGCTGCCTCGCCGTCGACGCGACGTTCCCGCTCCTCGGGTACCCAACTTGGACTGTGGGGTCCGGTCTTACCTGACGGTTCCCCTTCACGCCGCACCCCCACCAACGCCGGCGAGGATCTGGCCGGCGAATTCAGGGTCAGTCGCGGTCGATCCTTCGCAGCCCGTGCGTCGGCGTCCACCACTCGACCACGAGCATCGTGGCCTCCTCGTTGAGGTGGGTGTGTACGACCTCGCCGATGTCGGCGTGGAAGCGGTCGCCGTCCGGTCCGTCGGTGATCGGTCCGGCAGCGACCGCCCGACCGGAAATCTTCGCCTCGCCCGGCCACTGCCCCTCCGAGCCCTCGATCGGATCGACCGTCGCGCTGTGCAGAGCGAACCGCGGATCCCGACGGAGGTCCGCGCCTTTGCGCGCGTTCGGCATCGAGCCGAAAACCAGCTCGCCGTTCTCGAAGACCGCCTCGATCCCGGAGATCCGCGGCGACCCGTCGGCTCGCAAGGTGGCGATTGTCTTGTGTCTGTGAGCGTCGAACAGCGCTCGGACCCGATGCGCGAACTCCGGCTCGGCCAGTTCGACGTCCTGCCATGCCGTCATACGCCACATGGTCGCACCGATGACCACAGCAGTTCGCGGCCGCGCAGCGCAAGCGGATCGTCGCCGATGGAGTGCTGCGACAGATGAGTGGCACCCGGGGCGGTGCGCGGCTCCGCAGGCTGGTGGTCTGGCACCCAGGATCGCCAGACTTCTTGTGCAGCCGCGATTCGAAGCGCAAGCTGTCGGCATGAACAAAACATCATTCATGGGCGACAAGCCCGTCAACCGCATCGGCTTCGGTGCGATGCAGCTCGCCGGGCCCGGCGTGTTTGGCCCGCCGCGCGATCCGGATGGCGCCCGCGCTGTGCTGCGCCGCGCGATCGAACTTGGGGTCGACCACATCGACACCGCGCAGTACTA
>DATCFW010000419.1:0-7019 GCA_036509295.1 Solirubrobacteraceae bacterium
GCTGTCAGCGGGGTCGCGGCCCTCATCGCCGGGGTGATCGTGCTCGGCGGGCCGTACCTGTCCGTGCGTGAGGTGTCGCTGGGCAGCAACGCCTCGGCCCACGACCCGCAGGCGGCGTTGTCGGATTTCGCGGCCGCGTCCCGGCTGAACCCGCTCTCCAGCGTCCCCGGGCGCCTCGCCGGAGTCGTCGCGCTCAACTCCGGCCAGTACGAGGTAGCCGAGCGGCGCTTCCAGCAGTCGATCCGGCGCGAGCCCGGAGGCTGGTTCTCATGGCTGGGCGCGGGCCTGGCGGCCTCGGCGCTGGGCGATCGCAGTTCGGCCGAGGCCTACTTCCGGCGCGCGTACGCGATCAACGACCGTCAGCCCGCGGATCAAGCCGCGCTGCAGCGCGTGAACACCACGCACCCCATGACGTCCTCGGAGGCGTTTAACGTACTCGTGGTTAGATGATTATGGGTCTCATTCCAAGGCATTGCGTAGACCTACACCTGTCTTGTACAATTTCGAACGGGATTGCGAGGGATGGCGGCGCCATGGAGTGGCGCGCAAGCCCGCATCCGATTACTAGAAAGGCCTGCTGGAGATTCCTATGAAACGCATCGCGATTCTGATCGCAACCGTCGGCGCCCTACTGCTGCCGAGCGCAGCCCTGGCGAACTCGTCGACCTGCCAGCAGTACAGCTCCCAGGACTGCAACGCCAGCACCGTTGCACAGACCACGTCGACGACACAGACCACGAGCGCCGGCACTCTGCCGTTCACCGGCCTCGATGTTGTCCTGCTCGCCGCCGGTGGCGCAACGCTGCTCGGCGCCGGACTTGTCGTGCGCCGCCTGTCCCGCAGCTGACCCGCACAACGGCACGATCACTGAGCCCCGTCGGTCGTCCGGCGGGGCTTAGATCGTTCCGGAGCCGTCACCGCGCGTGCCCGGCCGCGGCCTGGGACATGCCGCGGTCAGCCCTGCGCGAGCCGCTCGCGGATCAGGCGGGTGACCTCGCCCCCGTCCGCGCGGCCCTTGGTCTCACGCATCACGTAGCCCACGAGCGGTCCGATCGCCTTCATGTTGCCGCCACGGATCTTCGCCGCGGCGTCGGGATCGGCCGCGATCGCGGCGTCGACGATCGCGGCGAGTCCGTCGCCGTCGTCGCCGCTCAGCGCGCCCAAGCCGTCGCGCTCGACGATTGCGCGCGGGTCTCCCCCGTCGGCCACGAGCGTTGTCAGTACCTCGCGGGCGGCGTCGCGGCTGACCTCCCTGGCGGCGACCATTGCCGCCAACCCGGCCAGCGCCTCGGGCGTCACCCGGCTCGCGGCCGGGTCGGCGTCGGATCCGATCCGCTCCACCAGGTGGGGGATCCAGTTCGCGATCTCCACTGCCAGGGCACGCCCGTCGGCCGCCGCGGCGAGCGCCTGCTCGTAGTAGTCGGCCTGATCGGCGCGGAACGCCAGATCGCGAGCGCGATCGGGGTGCAGGCCGAACGCGGCCTCGAACCGATCGGCGCGCGCGGCCGGCAGCTCCGGGACATCGTCGCGGGCGGCGCTGAGCATCGCGTCGGTGACGAGCAGCGGTACCAGATCGGGCTCCGGGAAGTACCGGTAGTCGTGCGCCTCCTCCTTGGAGCGCAGCGACGTGAGCCGGCCCGATCCCGGATCGAAGTGCAGCGTCTCCTGAACGACCGGCTGCCCGCTGCGCAGCAGGTCGGTCTGGCGGGTGATCTCAGCGTGGACGCCGCGCTCCAGGAAGCGGAAGGAGTTCATGTTCTTCAGCTCGGTCTTGGTCCCGAGCTCGGTGCCGCCGGCCGGGCGGACCGAGACGTTCGCGTCGCAGCGCAGCGACCCCTCGTCCATGTTGACGTCGGACACGCCGAGCTGGCGCAGGGTGACGCGCAGGAGCGTGAGCCACTCGTGCGCCTGCTGGGGGGAATGCAGGTCGGGCTCTGAGACGATCTCCACCAGCGGCGTGCCGCAGCGGTTGAAGTCCACAACGCTGCGATCCGAGCCGTGGATGCGCCCGCTCTCGCCGACGTGGACGAGCTTGGCGGCATCCTCCTCGAGGTGGACGCGGTGGATCCGCACGTCGCCGAGACGCCCGCCGCGGCAGATCGGCACGTCGTACTGGGAGATCTGGTAGCCCTTGGGCGAGTCCGGATAGAAGTAGTTCTTGCGGTGGAAGATCGAGCGCGGCGTGATCTCGGACTCGAGCGCGAGGCCGATCATGATCGCGAAGTCCACGGCGCGGGCGTTGACGACGGGCAGAGCGCCCGGCAGCCCCAGGCACACCGGGCAGGTATGCGTGTTGGGCGGGTCGCCGAACGACAGGTCGCAGCCGCAGAACATCTTCGTCCGCGTCTTGAGCTGGACGTGGATCTCCAGCCCGATGACCGGCTCATACTCGGTGACGTCGGTCATGCCCTCGCCGCCCGCCCGTCGAAGCCGATCGCCTGCTCGAGCGCGTAAGCGGTATCGAGCAGGCGGCTCTCGCTGAACGCCGGCCCGGCCAGCTGAAACCCGACCGGAAGCCCGCCGCTCAGTCCGGACGGCATCGAGACCGCCGGAATCCCGGCCAGCGACATCGGCACGGTGCAGAAGTCGTTGAGGTACATCGCGAGCGGGTCCGCGGTCTTGGCTCCGAGCTCAAACGCGGTCCACGGGCTCGTCGGGGTGACGATGAAGTCGAACTCCGTAAACGCCGCCCGGAAGTCATCGGCGATCTTGGTCCGCACCTTCTGCGCGGCGCCGTAGTAGGCGTCGTAGTAGCCGCTGGACAGCGCGTAGGTCCCGAGCATGATGCGGCGCTTGACCTCGGGCCCGAACCCGGCGGCACGGGTCCGGCTGTACATCGTCTCCAGATCGGCATCGCCGGCGACGCGCAGCCCGTAGCGGACACCGTCGAACCGCGCCAGGTTCGCCGATGCCTCCGCCGGGGCGATCAGGTAGTACGCCGAGAGGGCGTGGGGCGCGTGCGGCAGCCGGCAGGGACTGACGGTCGCGCCGAGGCCCTCGGCGAGCCGCAGGGTCGCCTCGAAGCTCTCCCGCACCCCCGGCTCGATCCCCGTCTCCCCGTCGGTACCAGCGACGAGATCCTCCGGCACCCCGAGGCGGATGCCCTTGAGATCCTGGGCGGTCGGGAGCTCGATCCGGCCGGGAAAGGCGACCGAGGTGGAGTCGAGCTGGTCGTGACCGACCATGTGGGATAGCAGCAGCGCAGCGTCGGTCACGTCGCGCGCGAGGGGACCGGCCTGATCCAGGGAGGACGCGAACGCGATCATCCCGTAACGCGAGCAGGCGCCGTACGTCGGCTTGACCCCGACGATCCCGCACAGCGCCGCCGGCTGGCGAATCGAGCCGCCGGTGTCGGTCCCGATCGCCCATGGTGCCAGCCCGCCGGCGACCGCCGCGGCGCTGCCCCCGGACGAGCCGCCCGGCACCCGGGAACGATCCCACGGATTGAACACCGGCCCGAACCCGGAGTTCTCGTTGGACGAGCCCATCGCGAACTCGTCCTGGTTGGTCTTGCCCAGCAATGGCGCGCCGGCGCGGCGCAGGGCCGAGACGACCGTCGCGGTGTACGGCGGCCGATACCCCTCGAGGATCCGCGAGCCCGACTGGCTGGGGACGCCTTCGGTGCAGAAGAGGTCCTTGACCGCCAGTGGGATCCCCCCGAGTGGGCCGACGAGCCCGGGCTCGGGGCGAGCTGGAGCGACCCACGTGAACGCGTTGAGCTCGTCGGCCGCGGCACGCTCCCGGTAGGCGTCGAACAGCTCTCCGGGGTCGATTTCCCGCGCCCGCAACTTGGCGGCCGCCTCGGCCGCATTCAGCTCGATGAGCTCGGTCACGACCGGCTCCGCCGCGGCCGCGAGCCGATTGGAGCCCGGGCGGTCACTCGCCACTTGGTCCGGGGCTGGGCACGCCGAAGCCGCCGTCGACGGGCTCGGGTGCCTGCGCCAGCGCCGCCTCGCGGGAGAGGCACGGAACCGGCTCGTCGGGGCGCATCACGCCGGCCAGATCGACCGCGTGCGAGGTCGGCTCCACGCCGTCGAGGTCGAGCTCCCGAATCCGGTCGACGTGGTCCAGCACGTGGGACAACTCCGCCGTCATCCGCTCGACGTCATCGTCGTCGAGCTCGAGCCGGGCCAGGCGAGCGACGTGGAGAACCTGTGCGCGGTCGAGCATCCACCGGCGATTTTAGGCGGCGCAGCGTGCCGAGGGCTCGCAGCCCTGACCCGTCCTCAGGCGGCCGGACGATCTCCCGGTCCGCCGAGCGCGATCGTCTCGATCGGATGATCGCGATCGGGGACCCAGCCGTCCTCCTCACGCAGGGACATGAACGCTCCCGTGGTCAGGGCCGCGGCGGCGGCGAGCCCGAGGTACGCGCCCAGCAGCGGACTGCCGCCGTCGGTGGGCAGGCGGATGATCATCAGCAGGGTCATGACCGCAGCCACCGTCGTCACGATCACGCTCCACGCGACGGGCAGCGCCGGGGCGGCGCGTGACGCCTGAAACAACGCCAGCAACACGCCGGCGACCCCCACCATTGCGATCAGCCACCGCAGGGTCGGGAGAGCCTGCCAGCCGGTCACGTCGACAGGTGCTCGGCGCAGCGGCGGATAGCTGTACCAGCCCGATGCGCCCGACGCGCCAAAGCGGAACCACCGGACCGCGAACAGCAGCACGAGCAGCGCAACTGCGCTGAGCCCGGCGATGATCTCACCGCGGCGAAGGCGCGACGGTCTCAGGCCCATCCGCCGCGGTGACCGTGTTTAGCGTCCGGCGCCGCGGAGGCCGACGATTGAGGTTCCGTTGCGCACCTGCAGCGCTAGGTACACGAGCGCAACGGTGAGGATCACCGCCAGATAGAACCCAAAGCCGAACTCGCTGAAGTGGATATTGAACACGAACTTCAACGCGACGAACACGGCGGTCACGCATGCCAGCACGAACCGCGTCTGCGTCCGGCCGCCGTTGATCGACGGCAACGTCGTCTGTGGCGACAGGCGCTCGATCCCGAGGTCAGCGATCAGCAGGAGCGCGGCGAGCACGGCCAGGATGCCGAATGCGCTGTCGGGCGCGTCGGTGCCGGTCAGGGTGGCCGAGAACGGCCCCACCGACACGCTGAACCACGGCAGGAACAACAGATCGATCACCAGCAGCAGCGTGACGCCACCCAAAATCCAATCGTCTCTCGACAGTCGCTCGAGATTCACGTAGCCCCTCCTTTAGTCGGTCACCGAACGTGCGAACAGCCCGGGCGGCGGATGGCGGATATCTGACGCCCGCAGCGAGCCTCTGCCCTGGCGAAGCCCTGACAGACTATCTCTTGGAGCGGTCGCGAGCCAGGCGGGATCGGCGGCGGGAGCGAGTCTGACCGGCGGCGCGAGCCCGCTGCCGGATAATCGCCTCATATCCGCCCCAGGCGATCCCGAGCGCGCACAGCAACCCAAGCAGAGCGCCGAGCTTCTGGTCCAGGACCTTGCCGTCTCCCGGCAGCGCGATCAGCACCCGGTAGACGAGCAACACCACGCTCAGCGCCCCGAGCGTTGCCACCACCCGGCTCGTGTCGGTCTTGGCGCCGTGCTCGCGCTGGGAGGCGTGCAGGAAGACCGACCCGACGGCGGCGACGATCGTCACCGCCAGCACCCAACGGATCTCGCTGAGGCCGTTCCAGGCGTTCTCCGCGGTGGACACGGCCGGCCGCGCGTAGGACGGATCGGGAGCCCCGGCCACTCCGTACCACTCGGTGCCGAACATGACCGCCAGCAGCAGCAGCGCGCTGATCGCGCTGATCAGCTCGCCGACGTTGGCCCGCGTCGCGGGCGCCGGCGTGGTCTCGCCGGCCGCTGCGGTACCCGCCGTCTGCTCGTCGGTTGCGGCCGTCGCCATCAGGGCATCACGGTATTCGATCCGCCGCGGGACCTCACCGCCTGGAGATCGGCGCCAGGTCGGCGACGAGCTTGCGCTCGCTGCGATCCTTGCTGAAGCGGATGACGACGATCCCACCGGGCTCGAGGCCGGTGACGACGCCCTCGCCGAACGCGGCGTGGACGACGTCGTCGCCCATCCGGAAGCTGGTGGGCGGCGCCTGATCGGCCGGCGGCAGGTCGGCGGCCGAACGGGCGGGGCCCGAGTCCCACGACGTCAGGCGCCCTCGGAATCCGCCAAAGCCACGCGGGGCGTGGACTTCGCGATCGGTGAGCTCGGCGGGAATCTCCCCGATGAAACGGCTCGGGACGCCGAAGTTGCGCGCGCCGAACACCGTCCGCGCTCGCGCCGAGGTCAGGTACAGGTCGCGCTCGGCCCGGGTGATGCCCACGTAGCAGAGCCGTCGCTCCTCCTCCAGGCCGCCCTCGTCGAGCGCCCGCGAGTGAGGAAACATCCCCTCCTCGCACCCGATCATGAACACGATCGGGTACTCGAGGCCCTTGGCGTTGTGCAGCGTCATCAGCGTGACCAGTCCCTCGTCGTCCTCGCGCGTGTCGGCGTCGGCGACGAGCGCGATCTGCTGGAGGAATTCGGCCAACGTCGGCTCCTCGGCACCGACCTCGTACTCGACGGCGACGTTCACGAGCTCCTCCAGGTTCTCGATTCGGCCCTGAGCCTCGATCGTGCGCTCGTTCTCGAGCGCCTCGAGATACCCCGTCTCGGCGAGCAGCTCCTTGAGCAGCACCGACAACGCGGGCGGGGTGTCGGCGGACACCCGTTCGGAGAGCACCTCCATCGTCCCCATGAACCGGCGCAGCGCCTTGATCGCAGCCGAGCCCAGGCCGGGCACGTCCTCGGGCGCGGCCGCCAGCTCCCAGACCGTCTCGCCGGTCGTGTTGGCGTGCGCCAGCAGCCGGGACACCGTGGTGCTCCCGATGCCGCGCCGGGGGGAGTTGACGATGCGCGTGAACGCTCCCACGTCCTGGGGGTTGACGAGGCTCGTCAGGTAGGCGATCGCGTCCTTGATCTCCGCCCGGTCATAGAACTTGGTGCCGCCGATCACCTGATAGGCGATCTCGGCCCGCACCAACGTGTCCTCGAGC
>DATCFW010000420.1:0-4474 GCA_036509295.1 Solirubrobacteraceae bacterium
CTGGTGAGCACGAGCGTCGTGGCGCAGTCGGCGAGCAGCAGCTGGTGCAGCGGCGAGTAGGGGAGCATCACGCCGAGCTCGGGCGATCCCGGCGCCACCGCGGCGGCGACCGCCGCATCGGCCAGCCGCGGCGCCAGCACGATCGGGCGCTCGGGGCTGGCCAGCAGCTCCCGCTCGCGATCCCCCAGTGAGACGAGCGTCTGCGCGGCGGCCACCGACGGCGCCATCAGCGCGAACGGCTTGTCCTCACGATGCTTGCGCGCCCGCAGTACCGCGACCGCTCGCTCGTCGTCAGCGCGGCAGGCGAGGTGATAGCCGCCGATGCCCTTGAGCGCGACGATCGCGCCGTCGCGCAGCGCGAACGCGGCGCGACGCACGAGATCCGGCTCGAGATCGACGGTCATTGGGCGTCCGTCGGCGCCGAGCAGCGCCACCGACGGACCGCACGCCGGGCAGGCGTTGGGCTGGGCGTGGAACCGGCGGTCAGCCGGGTCCTCGTACTCGGCGCGGCAGTCGGCGCACATCGCAAAGCCGGCCATCGTCGTCAGCGGGCGGTCGTAGGGGATGCCGCGCACGATCGTGAACCGGGGCCCGCAGTTGGTGCAGTTGATGAACGGATAGCGGAAGCGCCGGTCGGCCGGATCGCCCAGCTCGCGCCGGCAGTCGGCGCACATGCCGGTGTCCGGCGTCACCGCCGCGTCCGGAGTGCCGGCCCCCGGGCTGGGGAGGATGGCGAACCCGCCGGCTCCGGTCGGTGGACGGTCGGTGGTGAGCACCTCGTCGAGCACCGCCAGCGGCGGGGGGTCGGATTCCAGGCGCGCCAGGAAGGCCCGCACCGCGCGAGCGTTGCCCTCGACCTCGATGAGCACCCCGTGAGCGTCGTTGAACACGAAGCCGCCGAGCCCGAGCTCACCGGCCAGCCGGTACACGTAGGGGCGGAAGCCGACTCCCTGCACGGTGCCGTGGACGCGGACCCGCGCCCGCCGGCGGGTCCGCACCGGCGCCGGCACGCTCATCGCGTCAACTCCCGCAGCGCGTGATACGCGCTCGCCTGTGCCTCCTGGATGCGGGGGATGTGCTCCGATCGGCTGACGACGACGTGATCGGCCAGCGACTCGGCGGCGATCCGGCCGCCGTCATACCCGACCATCGCGACGGTCACCAGACCTCGGGTGCGGGCCTCGGCCAGCGCGTCCATCACGTTGCGCGAGGTGCCCGACGTGGACAGCGCGAGCAGTGCGTCCCCGGCGGTGCCGTAGGCGATCACCTGACGGCTGAAGATCGCGTCGGGGCCGATGTCATTGGCGATCGCGGTGAGGATCGCCGGATCCTCGGTGAGGTCGATCGCCGGCCGGCCGGAGGACCTGAAGTCCGCCACCGCGTCCATCGCGTCGGTGGCCGAGCCGCCGTTGCCGAGCGCCAGCAGCTTGCCGCCCCGCTCGAAGACGAGCCGCAGCGCCGTGGCCGCCTGGACGAGGACGCCGGTGTTGTCGGTGAGCGTCTGGGTCCGCAATTCGGCGATCTCCTGCGCCTTGAGCAGCACCGAGCGGCGGACATCCTCCAGCACGGGCTCGAGCGCGTGCTCGCGCTCATCGAGGAACGGGTACAGGAAGCTCGACGCCCCGGCGTTGTGGACCTGGCGCGGGCTGCGGCCGGCGAGCAGACCGCGGTGGTCGAAGAACACGTGCACCAGCTCCCACAGCAAGTGATAGAGGGTCTCGACCAGCTCCTGGCGGACGGACGGATCATCCGATGGCGGATCGAACTCCCATTCGGCGCCGGCCGGCGAGAACGCGATGGTGAGACAGCCCCGCTCCCGGGCGGCGGCCAGCGCGCGGGCCGCCGCTCCGCCATCCTCGTCGGCCCCGAACGCGATCGCGATGTCGTCGGGCGCCGCCAGCAGCTGCACCTGGGTGCGGAGATCTCCGCCCTCGCCGGCCAGCCCGATGGCGGGCAGCGCCCGCTTGCCGACGATGACGGGGTGCACGAACTCGACGGCGACGTGGCGGGCATCCGAGCGCGCGGCCGGCGACTGGCCGAATGCGATCAGCCGGCCGCCCCGGGCGAAGCGCTCGGCCATCAGGTGGCACAGCCGGGCGAGCCGCTCGGCCTCGAGCTCGAAGAATCGCTCGTTGGCCCGCGTCCGCTCGATCAGCAGCGACTCGATCCGCGCAGTGGGATCGGCGGCGAGCGCCGCCTTGGTCATACAACGGCCTCCTCACGGGCGGCGGTTCGCAGCAGCCAGTCGCGCCACGCGTCGACGCCCTGGCCGGTCCGCGCGCTGAGCACGATCGTCTCGACGTCGGGGTGGACCTGGTCGATGTTGTACAGCAGGTGGTCCAGGTCGTAGTCGAGGTGGGGGAGCAGGTCGATCTTGTTGACGATCACCAGCTCGCACGCCCGGTACATGAGCGGGTACTTGAGCGGCTTGTCCTCGCCCTCGGTGACCGCGCTCACCATCACGCGGGCGTCCTCGCCGATCTTGAACTCGGCGGGACAGACGAGGTTGCCGACGTTCTCGACGATCAGCAGGTCGATGTCGGCGAGCGGCAGCGCCGGAATCGCCGAGCGGACCATGTTGGCGTCGAGGTGGCACTCGCCGCCGAACCCGCCGTCGGTGTTGAGCTGGACGACGGGCACGTGCAGGGTCGCCAGCCGGTCGGCGTCCATCGAGCCCTGCACGTCGCCTTCGAGCACCCCGACGCGCACGCCGGGCAGGTCGGCGGCGACCCGCTCGAGCAGCGTCGTCTTGCCGGCGCCGGGCGCGCTCATGAAGTTGACCACCGTCACCCCGGCACGATCGAAGTCGTCCCGGTTGGCGCGGGCGATCGTGTTGTTGGCGTCCAGGGCGTCCTGCACCACCCTCACCTTTGTGCGATGCATTCGCTCTCCTCGATCTCGATTGACTGCACCTCGAACTCGTCACCGCTGGCGATCTCGACATCACTGCCGGCACACGCCGGGCAGCGGAACGCCGGGATCTCGATCGCCCACTCGTGGGCGCACGCATTGCAGCGCAGGCGAGCCGCGATCAGCTCCTGCTCGAGCCGCGCCCCCTCGCAGACGCTGTCGCGGGCCACGAACTCGAAGTAGAACTCGAGCGTGTCGGGCACGACCTGACGCAGGCGTCCGACGCGGAGGTTGACCACGGCCACCCGCCGTCCGTCCGCGTGCTTGGTCACGGTGTTGACGATGGCGCTGCTCAACGACAGCTCGTGCACTGCGTCACTCCGCCATCGCGGCGAGGGTCCCCGAGCGCAGCTCGTCGACCGTCTGCACGACGAGCGCCACCGCTCGATCCACCGCCGGGCGCACCTCGTCGGACAGGCCCCAGCCCATCTCCTGTACGTCGCTGGGCTCGCACGCAATCACGACGACCCGCCCGGGCCACGCCCCGACGGACCGGACGAAGCGCAGCACGGTCTGCGGGTCCATGGCATGGGGGTTGATCACGTCTCCGTCCTCGATCCCGCCCGGCACCGTGGCCTCGTCGGGCTCCATCACGTACAGCGTCCCAGGCTCGCCGCCCTGCTGGGAGACGTCGATGATGACGAGCCCGTCGTAGCCCCGCATCACCTCGTAGGCCAGGTCCAGCCCGCCGGTGCCGGCGTCCATCACCGACACGCCGGCGGGGAGGTCGGTCTCCGACAGCCGCCGCGCCACCGCGCTGCCGAATCCGTCGTCGCGCAGCCAGGCGTTCCCGACTCCCGCGATGAGGATGCTCCGCAGTCGTTCATCGGTCATGTCTCGATCACCTCCACCTCGGGGGCAAAGAAATACCGGAAGCGACCGGCGTCGCGCATCAGCTCCTGGCCCGGATCGCCGTCGATTGTCAGTCCCAGATGGGTACGGCCGTCGTAGTCGGTCAAGATCCGCTCGATCGTCGCGGTGCGACCGTCGAGCATCCGCGCCTCGAGGTCGGCGTCCGGACCGGGCCGGATGACCACCTTCCCGCCCTGGCGAAAGCTCTTGCCGTCCACCTCCACCGCCGTCTCGCCGGCGCGCGGGTCCAGCAGGCCGGGCGGCTCGGTCGGCGGTTCGCGCGTCTCGGGGTCGCGCAGGGTCACGCGGCCGTGCAGCGCGACGATGTCCTGCGGCGTCGCAGCCGCGGCCCGCGCAATCATCTCGCGCACCGCCGGATCGTGGCGCTCGATCTCCGCGCGCTCGCCGTCGGAGAGGGCCTGGACGTGCAGCAGCAGCGCCTCTTCGATCTCGGTCGAGTCAAACAGGCCGCCGCGGCTCTCGGGGGCGATCTGCGGATGGTCCGGAAGGATGATGGCGGCGCCGAGCATGACGTCGTCGGCGTCGCCGACGAGCACCGGGAACGTGTTGACCGAGCCGCACGGCCGCTCCAGGGCGGACACGAACCGGCCGCCGGCCACGCGCAGCACGGGGTGGGTCGAGATGAGTGAGCGGGCGAGCGCGGCGGCGCGGTCCAGGCCGCTGGAGACGAGCGTCCGGTTCTCGACCCGCA
>DATCFW010000421.1:0-5166 GCA_036509295.1 Solirubrobacteraceae bacterium
GGGGGCAGGGCTATCGTCTTGCTGCCGCGCAGACGGGGCCCCGTCGTTACAAGATCGAGGCCGACGGCGCGACGGTCGACGTCCACGTCGAGCCGCTTCGCCGCTTCGCCCGCCGACTCGAGATCGACGGCAGAGCGTTCGCCGTCGACTCGGTCACCGACGGCCCACATCACCTCGTGGAGGTCGAGGGGGTCGCCCATCGCGTGTCGCGGGACGAGGGAGCGGTCGTGCGGGCTCCCTCGCCGGCGCTCGTGGTGGCCATAACCGTGGCCCCGGGCGACGAGGTGGAGGCCGGGTCGCCGGTCGCGGTCCTGGAGGCGATGAAGATGGAGATGACGGTTGTGGCCACCCATGCCGGGCGGATCCGGGAGGTCCTCGTCGCCGGCAGCACGCACGTGGACGCGGGGGCGCCGCTCGTGAGCGTCGAGCCGCGGGAGATCGAAGGCGTGATGGCGCCCGACGCCCCGCGGATCGGCTTCGGCACACCAACCGCGGCATCGGATCCCGGCGCCCGCCCTCGCGCGCGCGCGCATCTGGATGCCCTGCGCAGTCTGATCATGGGCTTCGACGTGCGCGTGGAGGAGGCCCGCGGGCTCGTCGGCGAGTTCCAGCGGGCACGGAACCAGCTGCCCCCCGACGATCCCGAGCTGCTTCGCGGCGAGCTCGGGATTCTCACGATTTTCGCCGACCTGGCTGAGCTCTCCCGTAATTGGGCGGCGGCGGAGCGCGAGGACCTCGACGAGGAGGAAGGCGAACGCGTCCGCAGCCCCCGCGAGCATTTTCGGTCCTACCTTCACTCGCTCGATGCCGAGCGCGAGGGCCTGCCGGAAACGTTCGTCGCCAGACTCGGGCGCGCGCTGGCCCATTACGGGGTGCACGAGCTGGGGCGCGGGCCCGAGCTCGAGGAGGCGGTGTACAGGATCTTCCTCGCCCACCAGCGCGCGCCGTCACAGGTTCCTGCCGTGATGGCGCTGCTGGACCAACGCCTCCAGCATGCCGAAGCGCTGCCCGAGCCACTGCGCGACGAGTTCCACGAGACGCTGGACCGACTCATCGTGGCGGCGCAGGTGCGCTATCCGGTGGTCGGCGAGCTCGCCCGCAGCGTGCGTTTCCGGGTCTTCGATCGCCCCTTGATCGAGGACGCCCGCGCACGCGTCCTGGCCGCCGCGCGGGAGCAGTTGCGCTACCTCGCCGCTCATCCCGATGCCCCTGACCACGCTGAGCACATCGAGGCTCTCGTCGCCAGCCCGGAGCCGCTGATCCGGCTACTGGGGGAGCGCATCGGCGGGCAGGCGGGCGACGGACCGCTCCTCGAGCTTCTCACGCGCCGCTACTACAAGATCGTTGCGCTCGAGGAGGTGCGGTCCTCGCGCCTCGACGGACGGCAACTCGTCACCGCGCGTTATTCGCTCGAGGGCCGCTGGGTGCAGCTGATCGCGACGCTCGCCGAGGCCGCGGAGTTGCCCTCGGCCGCCGCGTCGGTCGGCGCGCTGGCATCCGATGCCCCAACCTCCGAAGCCGTCGTCGACCTCTACCTTCACTGGAGCGACCCGCCGCCCGATATTGACACGATGGCCGCCGAGCTGGGCGCAGCGCTCAACCAGGCACAGCTGGCCTCGGCGGTGCGGAGCGTGGCGGTCGCGGTGGGCAGTCGGTCTGATGCCGCCGTACATCACTTCATGTTCCGTCCCGCCGAAGGGGGCTTTCAAGAGGAGCGCGTCACCCGCGAGCTCCACCCGATGATCGCGCGGCGTCTCCACCTCTGGCGGCTCGCCAACTTCGAGCTTACGCGCCTGCCGGCGACCGAGGACGTCCACCTGTTCCACTGCACCGCACGCGAGAACCCGTCCGACGAGCGGCTTGTGGCGCTGGCCGAGTTGCGCGATCTCACGCCCGTGCGTGACGCTGCCGGCCGGCTCACCGCACTGCCCGAGCCCGAGCGGGTCCTGGCGGCATGTCTCGACGGCATCCGCCGCGTGCAGGCCCAGCGTCCGCCCAGCCGGCGCCTGCACGGAAACCGCGTGCTCCTGTACGCCTGGCCGTCGATAGACGTGCCGCTTGACGAGCTGGTTGAGCTCACGCGCACGCTGGCTCCGCTCACCGCCGGGCTGGGCCTGGAGGAGGTGTCGATGGAGGCGCGTGTCCCTGTCCCACCGGACGGCGAGCTGCGCAACATGGCGTTCGGCTTCTCCTATCAGCCCGGCGTGGGGGTGACGCTCTCGGTTGCTGAGCCGGCGACCGAGCCGTTACCGACGCTCGACGAGTATGCCCAGAAGGCGCTGCGTGCGAGGCGCCGCGGGACCGTGTACCCGTACGAGCTCGTGCCCGTGCTGACTGGAGAGGGCGGCACGTTCACCGAGTACGACCTCGACGACGACGACCGCCTGGTGCCGGTGCAGCGGCCCTACGGCGCCAACCACGCCGGGATCGTCGTCGGCGTTGTCCGCACGATCACTGACCGCTATCCCGAGGGCATGGTGCGGGTCGCGATCTTCGGCGACCCCACCAAGGCACTGGGCGCGATCGCTGAGCCGGAGGCCGTTCGCATCATGCGGGCGATCGACCTCGCCGCGGAGATGAACGTGCCCGTCGAGTGGCTCGCGGTGTCGGCCGGGGCAAAGATCTCGATGGACAGCGGCACGGAGAACATGGACTGGATCTCACGCGTGCTGCGTCGCCTGATCACGTTCACACAGGCCCGTGGCGAGGTCAACGTCGTAGTCGCCGGGATCAACGTCGGCGCCCAGCCCTACTGGAACGCGGAGGCCACGATGCTGTTGCATACCCGCGGCATCCTCGTGATGACGCCCGACAGCGCGATGGTACTCACCGGCAAGCAGGCCCTCGATTATTCGGGCGGCGTCTCGGCCGAGGACAACTTCGGGATCGGCGGCTATGACCGGATCATGGGACCCAACGGCCAGGCGCAATACTGGGCGCCCGACCTGGCGGCCGCCTGTGAGATCCTCTTTGCCCACTACGAGCACTCATACGTCGCTCCCGGCGAGCGATTCCCACGACGCGCAGATAGCACCGATCCGATCGACCGCGATGTGCGCAGCTATCCGCACTACGCCCCGAATAGCGACTTCCGGACCGTTGGCGACATCTTCTCGATCGAGGCCAACCCGGAGCGCAAGAAGCCCTTTGACATCCGCGCGGTGATGCGAGCCGTCGCCGACCAGGATCACCGGCCACTCGAGCGCTGGGCGGCGATGGCGGGCGCCGAGAGCGCTGTCGTTTTCGACGCCCACCTGGGTGGCTATCCCGTGACCGTGCTCGGCATCGAATCCCGGCCGCTGCGCCGCAGCGGTTTCCTGCCCGCTGACGGACCTGACCAGTGGACGGCGGGAACGCTCTTTCCCCAGTCGTCCAAGAAGGTGGCCCGCGCCATCAACGCCGCCAGCGGCAGCCGCCCGCTGGTGGTGCTGGCCAACCTTTCGGGCTTCGACGGCTCGCCGGAGTCCCTGCGCAAGCTGCAACTCGAGTACGGGGCGGAGATCGGCCGCGCGATCGTCAACTTCGACGGCCCGATCGTCTTCTGCGTCGTGTCCCGCTACCACGGAGGAGCCTTCGTGGTCTTCTCGGGCACGCTCAACGACAACATGGAGGTGATCGCCCTCGAGGGCTCGTACGCGTCGGTCATCGGCGGCGCTCCGGCAGCCGCGACGGTCTTCGCTCGCGAGGTCAACACCCGAACTGACGCCGATCCGCGGATGGTCGAGCTCAAGGCTCGCCTGGACGGCGCCGAGGGCGACGAGCGAGCCTCCCTGCGCGTCGCGCTGGCCGAACTGAGGGCTTCGGTGCGCTCGAATATGCTCGGCGAGGTCGCGCGCGAGTTCGACCGCGTCCACACAGTCGAGCGGGCGCTCCGGATCGGTTCGATCGATGCCATCATCGCTCCCGTGCGTCTCCGCCCTCACCTGATCGAGGCCGTCGAGCGGGGGATGGCGCGGACATTGGAGCGACCGCTGCAGGAGGCTCACCGTGGCTGATCCGCAGGCCAAGCAGCCGGTCCCGGACGGAACGGAGGCGTCGCTCCCGGGCACGCTCGCCGCGCTGACCGCCCTCGCGCCGGAGGCGGGGGCGTTGGACCTGGATCCGGCGCTGTTCGGACGGGCGCTGGGCGCGGCGGCCCTCAGCGTGGCTCGTCATCCCGAATCGGCGGCGCGAGCCGCCCTGCGCTGTGCGCTGGACCTGGCCCGCACCAGCCTGGCGGCCGCGTCGCGCGCCACCGGACACAGCGTCGCGGGCCCCGTGCCCCAGGACGCCGCGGACCGGCGCTTCTCCGATCCAGCGTGGGAGGACAACGCGGCCTTCTTCGCCCTGCGCCAGTCCTATCTGGTGCTTCGCCGGCTCTCCGAGGATCTGCTCGCGGCCGCGGAGCTGGACACCGCAACGCGCGCGAAGGCGGTATTCGCGGTCGAGCTGCTCGCCGACGCGCTGGCGCCGACCAACCTTCTCCTGACCAACCCGGCGGCGCTCAAGCGGGCGTTCGAGACCGGCGGGCAGAGCGTCGTGGCCGGCTCCCGCAACTGCATCGACGACATCCTCCACAACGGTGGACGGCCGCGTCAGGTCGACGCCAGTTCCTTCCGGCTTGGCGAGAACATGGCGGCCACGCCGAGCAAGGTCGTCTACCGCAATGACCTCATGGAGCTCCTCCAGTACATGCCCCAGACAGACGAGGTCCACGCGACCCCACTGCTGGCGAGTCCCCCATGGATCAACAAGTACTACGTCATGGATCTCGCGCCCGGACGCAGCCTGATCGAATGGGCGGTGCAGCACGGGCGCACCGTGTTCGCGATCAGCTACCGCAACCCGGACTCCTCCCTCTCCGACGTGACGATGGACGACTACCTCGTGCACGGGACCCAGGCCGCGCTCGACGTCGTCACCGAGATCACCCGCTCGGACACCGTCGACGTTCTCGCCGTCTGCCTGGGCGGAGCGCTTGCCACGATGAACGCCGCCCACCTGGCTGCGAGCGGCAACCACGCGATCGGAACGCTGACGCTCATCAACACCTTGCTCGATTACGCCGAGCCCGGCCAACTGGGCTGTTTCGTCGACGAGGGGACGGTACGCAAGCTCGAGCGCCGCATGGCACGTAAGGGCTACCTCGACGGTGCCGATATGGCGGGTGCGTTCAACGCCCTGCGT
>DATCFW010000422.1:0-7008 GCA_036509295.1 Solirubrobacteraceae bacterium
AGCACCACGGCGAGCGCGCGGCGATCGGCGGCCGGCAGGCCGATCGCGTCCCACACGGCGATCCCGATCGCGAATGGCGGATGGTGCATCGCCAGCAGCGTCGGCTGGTCGGGCGCCCGCGCGAGCTCGGCGTCAAGCCACCGGAGTCGGTGGGAATCGAGCTCACCGCCGTCCTCCCCAGGACGCGTGGTGTCGAGCGCGATCAGGCGCAGCGCGCCGAGGTCCATCGCGTACTGGACCGGCTCACCGGCGGCGCCGCCGAGCCCGAAGCATCGGCGCAGGGTCTCGCGATCATCGTGGTTGCCGGCCAGCGCATAGACCGGCGCCGATGTGCGAATCGGTCAACTGCAAGAGTCGGAACGGGGCGCTCATCGCGCTGGGACTGTAGGCGCCGCCCCGGGCCAGGGGCCGACACGCATAGGTAAGCTGGCGGCGATGGAGCGCGACACGCAACTGGCCCGCGGCCAGCTGCCGGCGATCGATCGGGCCACGGTCCATCCATACGTTGACGGGACCCCGGGGCCGGTGTACTACCAGCGCTTCGCGCATCCCGTCGGCCTCGAGGCCGAGCGCGTCCTCGGCGAGCTCGAGGGTGGCCCGGCGCTGTTGTTCGCCTCCGGCGCGGGCGCCACCACCGCACTCGTCCTGGCGGTGCTGGGTCCGGGGTCTACGGTGGCGGTCGCCGACGGCGGTTACTGGGGAACCGTCGGGCTGCTCGCCAGCGAGCTCGGGCGCTGGGGGCTGACCGTGGTCGGCTTTGACCAGACGCAGCCGCCCCCGCCGGCTGACCTCGTGTGGCTGGAGCCGTGCGCCAACCCGCTGATGACGTTCCCCGATCTCGACGCTTCGATCGCCGCCGCCCACGACAGCGGCGCCCGCGTGGTGGTGGACAACACGGTGCTCAGCCCGATGCTGCTGCGGCCGCTCGAGCATGGCGCTGACTTCGTGCTCCACAGCGCGTCGAAGATTCTCGCCGGCCACCACGATGCGCTGCTCGGCGCCGTCGGCTGCGCGCGGGAAGCCGATCACGCACGCCTCGCCACCTTCCGCGGCGCGTCGGGGATCGTCGCCGCACCCGACCCCGCCTGGCTGCTGCTGCGCGGACTCAAGACGCTGGCGCTGCGGGCAGAGCGCCAGTCGGCCACCGCACTCGAACTGGCCCGACGGCTTCACCGCCATCCCGCGGTGCTCCAGGTCCGGTATCCCGGTCTGTCGGATCCCATCGCCGCCCGGTACGTCTCGGCGTTCGGCCCGTTGCTCTCCTTCGACGTCGCCGGCGAAGACGAGGCGCTACGCGTCGAGCGGAGGCTGCGGCTGATCGAGAACGCGACCAGTCTCGGCGGCGTCGCGTCGACGCTCGAGGCCCGCGCCCGCTGGGAGCGTGACCGGGTCCCCGCCGGACTGCTGCGGCTCAGTGCCGGGCTGGAGAACGTCGAGGACCTGTGGGCCGACCTGACCCGGGCGCTCGAGCCGGACTAGTCGCCGTGCGCTGACCGAACCTCAACCCCAGGGTTGAGACACGGCGCGATCCCCACCCGCAAATCGACCCTGGCGCCGATGTGCGAATGGCGGCTCGGGACGACCATACTCGTATGACAACCACTGATTACCTCATCGACTCAGCGCTGGTCCTGCTCGTCCTGCTCCAGATCAAGGAGCGGCCGCTCACCACGCGCACCCTCGTTCGCCCACTGGTGATCGTCGCGATCGCCGTCCTCACCTACCTCCACGGAATTCCCACCGCCGGCAACGACCTCGTCCTGGTCGGCCTGCTTGCCACCTTCGGGGCGATCATCGGGATCGCCAGCGGCCAGACGGTGCAAATGCGCCGCGGACCCGACGGCCAGATCCTGGCCCGCAGCGGCTGGGCGTCGGGGTGCTTCTGGGTGCTGGGCATGGGCTCCCGATTCGCGTTCATCTACTGGATCACCCACAGCGGCGCGTCGACGATCGCCAGCTTCAGCGCGCAGCATTCGATCACCAGCGGCGAGGCCTGGACCGTCGGACTGCTGGCGATGGCGGTGCTCGAGGTGGGCGGCCGCTCGCTCATCCAGCTGGTGCGCCGCAACCAGCTCGGGACAACCGCGGCCCCCGAGCTCGCCTGACCGCGGTTCCGGCCTCCCGGCCGTACCGTGTTGTCCATGCTCCTCTACCACCTGGACCGTCGCTGGGCGACGCTGATCCGTCTCGGCGGCCTCGTGCTGATCGGATGGTCGGTGATCGGCTCTGACCACGGTCCGGGTGGTCAGGGGCGGCACCTGATCGTCAGCCTGCTGCTGGCGAGCGCGGTGCTCGCGTGGCTGGCGTGGACGGCCCGCCCATACATCGACCGGGGCGTGACGCCGGACCTCTACGTCCTGGCGGCTGCCGGCGGAGTCCTGTGCGGCGCCGCTCCCGACAGCGCGGCGAGCGCGTTCGTGTTCGTGGCGGTAGTCGCCGCCGGCGTCCGGGTCGAGCTGCCCAGGGCGATGCCGGTGGTCGTGCTCGGCACGGTGGCGCTGGCGACCTCGGCCCTCATCTACGACGGGAGCGCGCTGGGGGTGCTCGCCTATGCGTTGGGCTTCGCCGCCGCTGCGCTCGCCGCATCCAACAGCCGCCAGTCGGTGGTTCGCGCCGACCAGGCCGAGCTGCTGCTGGCCCAGACCCAGCGGTCTCACGAGGAGCAACTGCGCGCCGCGCGCCTGGAGGAGACCACCCGGATCGCCCGCGAGATCCACGATGTGCTCGCCCACGCGCTCGCCGGACTGACGATTCAGCTCGAGGCGACGAGCTCGCTGATCGAGCAGGGGGCGGACCGCGACACGGTACTCAGCCGGGTGCAGCGCGCCCACGAGCTCGCCCGGGAAGGACTGCGCGAGACCCGGCTGGCCGTCGGCGCCCTGCGCGGCGACCCGGTGGCCGCCCCGAGCGCCATCGAGGCCCTGGTGGCCGAGTACCGCACCGCCACCGACGCCCCAGCACAGCTCACCATCGACGGCGATCGGGCGCGACTCGCCGGGCCGACCGGCCACGCGGTGCTGCGGGTCGTGCAGGAGGCGCTCACCAATGTGCGCAAGCACGCTCCGGGTGCGCGCGTACGGGTCGCGGTGCACGCCGGTCAGGGACCCAGCGAGGAGGTCGTCGTCCGGATCGAAGACCGGCCGGCGGGAGCGGCGGCGCCCGCCCACCCGTTGGCCACCGCCGGAGGCGGCTACGGCTTGCCGGGGATGCGCGAGCGCGCCCAAGCCCTCGGCGGCACGGTGAGCGCCGGGGCCGAGCCTGGCGGCTGGCGCGTCGAGCTGCGCCTGCCGGGACCCGCAGACGGGACCGGAGCCGGGGCCGCCACGGAGGCCGCCACGGAGCGTGCCGCGAGGGCGCCGTCGTGAACGGTCCGGTGCGGGTCCTCGTCGCCGACGACCAGGCACTCGTCCGCGAGGGCCTGATGACGTTGCTGGCCGCCGCCCCCGGCGTCGAGCCGGTCGCAGCGGCGACCAACGGCGAGGAGGCGGTGGCATTGACCGCCCGCCACCGCCCGGATGTGGTGCTGATGGACCTGCGGATGCCGGTGCTCGACGGCGTCGAGGCCACCCGCCGGATCCGCGCCGCGCAGCCCGACACGGAGGTCGTGGTCCTCACCACCCACGCCGACGAGGCGTCGATCCTCGACGCCCTGCAGGCCGGAGCGCGCGGCTACCTGACCAAGGACGCCGGCATTGCGGAGATCTCCCGCGCGATCCAGGCCGCGGCCGCCCATCAGACTCTGCTCGATCCAGTCGTGCAGACGCGACTGCTCGAGGCCGCCCGCGCAGGCGCCCGCCCCGCCCCCGCGCCGAGCCCCCTGCCCGATGACCTCACCCCGCGCGAGGCCGAGGTGCTCTCGCTCATCGCCGGGGGCCTGTCCAACGGAGAGATCGCCGCCACGCTCGTCGTGAGCGAGGCCACGGTCAAGACCCACATCAACCACGTGTTCGCCAAGGTCGGCGCGCGCGATCGCGCCCAAGCCGTGCACTACGCCTACACCCACGGGCTGGCAGGCTGAGCGCGGTGCCCCGCCTGCGCACGGTCCAGCACACCATCGCCCGCCGGGGCGAGCTGGTCGCCGAGCGCGATCCGCAGCGGCCGTCCGGGCGGCTCCTGCGCCAGGCCGAGATGGATGCCTCCTACATCGATCTCGCCGATCCAGCGCATCTCGAGTTTGACTACCTGCGGTGGATGCGCATCGTGCTGCGCGCCGCCCGAGCGCGCCGGGTGCTGCACGTCGGTGGCGGCGCGTGCGCCCTGCCCCGGGCACTGGCCGCCGAGGATCCCGGCGGCCGCCAGGAGGTGTGCGAGGTCGACCCCGACGTGCTCGAGCTCGCCCGCGAGCATTTCGGGTTGCGGCGGACCCCCGGCCTGCACGTGCGCCGCGCCGATGGCCGGGAGTTCATCGCCGGCCAGCCCGACGGCGCCTGGGACGCGATCGTCATCGACGCGTTCGTCGGCGCGCGCGTGCCGCGCCGGCTGATCACCGCTGAGGCGCTCGCCGACCTCGCGCGGGTCGCGCCGCTGGCGCTCGTCAACGTCGTCGACAGCCGGGCGGCGCGCGACGTCCACGCCGTGGCCGCCGGCCTGGCGCTCGCCTATCCGTGCGTGTGGGCGCTCGGTGGCCGCGCCGGGAACACGGTCGTGGCCGCCGGCACCTCCGTACGCGATCTGAAGCGAATCGCCGCCCAGGCCGCCGCCGACCCGTCGCCCGCCCGACTGACCACGCCGGCAGCGCTGGCCCGGGTGACGGCGGGCGTCGTGCCGTTACGCGACGACGGGATCTGAGGACCGGTCGCTGCTAGCGGGAATCCCAGCAGCGCCTTGGCTCGTCGGTCGACGCGCCGCGCCGTCCGGCGATCCGCAACGCTCCGTCCCCCGTCACGCTAGCTTGCTAGCATCCGCGGCGTGGCACCGGACGAGCCCGCCGCGGACAAGCAGCAGTTCAACATCTACCTCCCGCCAGGGCTGATTCGTCGGGTCAAGCACGCCGCCGTTGACCAGACCACGTCTCTGTCCAGGCTGGTCGAGGACGCATTGGTCGCCTATCTCGACCGCCTCGACGAAGGCTCCTCGCGATGAGGATCCGTCCGATCCATTTCGTGCCCGACGTCGCCCAAGCCATCCGGTTCTACGAAGCGCTCGGACTCACTACGCAGGCGCGTTCGCGCTCGGGCCACTGGATCGAGCTCGAAGCCGCCGGCGGCGAGCTTGGCCTCCACGACGCCGCGATCGCCGCCGACGGTCAAGGCCGCTCAGGCGTAGAGCTCAACTTCGTCGCCGACGAACCCCTCGAAACGATCGAACGACGCCTGCGCGATGCGGGATTCCCACCCGAAGGAACGATCGTTGATCAGGAGTGGGGCCGCTCACTGCTGGTGCCCGCCCCTGACGGAACGATCGTCCAGATCGACGAGCAAGACCGCGAGCTCTACACATGAGCACGACCGCGCCACAACCACGACCAACCACACCCGGGAGCGACCCCAGATGGCCACCGTCAGCATCCGCTACATCGTCAACGACGTCGACACCGCGATCGCGTTCTACTGCGAACACCTCGGCTTCACGGAAAAGATGCACCCCGCCCCGACCTTTGCGATGCTCACCTGCGGCGATCTCCGCCTCGTGCTGAGCGCACCAAGCACCACCGGCGGCGGCGGGCAGGCGATGCCGGACGGGACGACACCCGAACCTGGCGGCTGGAACCGATTCATGCTCGAAACCCCGGACCTCGCTACGACAGTCACGGCACTCCGAGAAGCCGGCGTCCACTTCCGCAACGACATCGTGACCGGCGTCGGCGGCAAACAGATCCTCCTCAACGACCCAAGCGGCAACCCGATCGAGCTGTTCGAACCAACGCGGCCCGACGCGTCCCTCGCCGCCCGTCACTGAGCGAACAGCTCTGACTGACCTCCCGGCCGATGGCCCGCGCCGGCGTCGGCAAAGGAACCGGTGCCGCGCTAGCGGCCCGTCACTCAGAGCGCAGGTCGGTGGGGCTCAGGTCGTCGGGGAGCGGCACATCCTTGGGCTGACCGCCGGTGTCCTGATCCCACGCCAGGAACGCCTCGGCGTCGCGCCCGTCGTGCTCGCCGTCGCCACCGAGCGCGACCAGAACGACCCGCTCGGGGCCGTAGTTGATGAGCTGGCGCCGCGCCCCCGGCGCGATCCGCATCAGCTCGCCGCGGCCCAGTTCGGCTTCCTCGCCCTCGATCGCGATCGTGAGCGCGCCGTCGACCACCAGGTACACCTCCTCCTGGCGGTGATGGCGGTGGATCCGCATCCGCTGCCCCGGCTGGAGCACCATCTGGTTGATCCCGAACGCGGTCACGCCAAGGGCTCGGCGGAGCGAGTGGATTCGTTCGCCGCTGTCAGGATCTAGTGAGGTCCGGCTCGTTCCGTCGTCCATGCCACTGATCATCGCACGCCGATGACCGGCCGGACCGCATCGGATCACCCACCGCGACTTTCCGGCGCGAACCCTTACGCGAACAGCGCCTGTTGCGTGAAGCCCGGCGCGCCCTCGATCTCCAGCATCCGGCGCTTGGTCACCGTCCCGCCGGGTGCGGAGAACCCGTGCAGCGCGCCGGTGGCCGCCAGCACCCGGTGGCACGGCACGACGATCGGGAACGGGTTGGCCCCGAGTGCCGCACCGACCGCGCGAGCGGACTCCGGCTCCCCGATCGCGCGAGCGATCTCGCCATAGCTGACCGTGGCGCCCGGTCCGATTTCACGCGCCGCGCCGTATACGCGCCGGCGAAACGGCTCGATGCCACCGTCGTCCAATCTCACCCAGCGCAAGTCTCGGTGCTCGCCGGCGAGCAGCGCGACGATGCCGGCGATCGCCTCGCGGACCGGCGGCGACGCATCGCGAAGATCGTCACCGCGGCGTGCGCCAAGCTCGCGGAGCCCGCGGGTTCCGGGCATCAGCACCCGAGTGATGCCGGCGGCGCTCCAGCTCACGCCGCACGGGCCCAGCGACGTCTGAAACGACGCCAGCGGCGC
>DATCFW010000423.1:0-8844 GCA_036509295.1 Solirubrobacteraceae bacterium
CAAGTTCATCAAGACCGTCCAGGATCTCACCGGCCGGCGGGTGCTGGCGTTCATCTCAAATCATCATGTCGGCCCCGACATCGAGATCGAGTTGTTCTTGCTGACGCCCGACGGCGCCTCAGAGCAGGACAGCTGGACCCATCACGGCTAAGACGCCGTCCGGTCGACCCCGGGGTGAACCGCACGGCGTCGCCGATCTCGAGGACTTCAAGCGGTTGAGCGGGCTCGTCTCAAATGCTATGGTTTTCAGCGGAGGGCGTCTCTTGAGGTTGGTTGGTCACGGTTGTGGCCGGCAGCATGCTCTGACTTCCGAGGTATCACACCTTGATCCCGGAGTTCAGTCTTGTCCGACCTCAGTCCGCCGTCCGAGTCTCCGACCCAACGAAGGCCGGTTTCCCCACACTTTGAGTGCGGGCTGCGAGCCAACGGCCGTGCCGGGGCCTGGATCCGTGTCTGTGGCGAGTTAGATCTCGCGACGGCAGCGCCGTTTGAGCGGGCTTTGCAGGACGCGTTGTCAAGCGCGCTGCTGATCATCATTGACCTGCGTGAGCTGACGTTCATCGACGGCAGCGGCCTGCGCCCAATTATTGAGGCGCACGCGCAGGCAGGACGCAGCGGCCGCCGGCTGGTGTTCATTCGCGGCCCGGCGAAGATCGACCGTCTGTTCGCGCTCGTCGGGCTCTCAGACCGGCTGCAGCTCATCGACCTCACACCGAGTCGTGGACCGGCTCCCGTGCCGATCGTGGGCAACATGCTGGACGCCGCGTGATCACGACCCCGCCACGACGGTTGGCCGGGCGGTTCGTGGCGGCCCTCACCCGCGGGGCCCCACCGATTCTTCAGGAGCTGGCGTGGCCCGCGATTCGCGTCAGAGCCTGCGTTGCGTGCGGCCATCGGATTCTGGACCACGACGCGTTCCTGCGCTACCGCGGCGAGTACTACCACGCCGGGCCGTGCCTGGAGAACGATCCACCTGCCCTTCGCCGACGAAGCACTGCCGTTCACCGCGCAGTCGCCGGCTGGCACGCCAAACCGGCATGAGCACGGCCACTTCACGCCCGGCACGCACGCCGGACGCGTCGCTCCACCATCACGCGGCCGGCCATCGAGGCCTCCGGCACGCGCGGCGCGCGAGCCCGAACCGGGCACACACTTGCCGACACCCCAACCCCCGTCTCCCTCCGGGGTTGGTCGGCGAGGCTCCCAGCGGGAGCGGCGGAAACCGAGGGACGCACCACATCCGCGATTCTCAGAGGCCGCGGACGTCAACGCGCCCGTAACGAGCCGGGGTCACCCTCCTCCTCGGCCCCGGCTCGTTCGGTCACCACCGCTCCGCCGCTGGATCATCCGAGCGGATGAAACGATCTCAGAAAGACAGCGAGGCGGCTGACTCCCCGGGCTCAGCCGGTCCTCGCAACAGTGTGTAGTCCGCGGCGCAATGTGTCGATGAAATAGTGAGCGTCTTTTCAATACGCGGCGGGCAGAGAGTGATTCTTGTCTACATTTCCGTCGGCTGTGCCCGGCCTGCTCCCCTCGCGGGAGGAGATTGAGCGCATCTGCATGCGCAACCTGATGGAGAGCACGGAGGAGTGCATCTTCTTCAAGGACCTTGACAGCCGGTTCTTAGCGGTGAGCGCCGGCTGGCTGGCCACGTATTTCGATGGTGGCCCCGTCGAGGCACTGATCGGTAAGACCGACTTCGACATCTTCAGCGAGCCGCACGCCGCCGCGGCCTTTGCCGATGAACAGCACGTGATCCGCACCGGGAGACCGATGGTCGCCAAGCCGGAGCGCGAAACGTTTGACGACCGGCCGGACCGGTGGACGTCGACGAGCAAGCTGCCGCTGCGCAGCGAATCCGGGCAGATCATCGGGACGTTCGGGCTATCGCGTGATATCACCGCGCAGATTCAAGCCTAGGAGGCACTCACCTTCCAGCGCTCGTACGATTCGGTGACCGGTCTGGCCAGTCGGAGCGTGCTGATGGATCGCCTGCATCAAGCGGTCGGCGAAACCGAGTTCGGGTCTGACCGGGTCGCGGTCCTCCTCGTCGACGTCGACGACTTTAGGAGCGTCAACGACACGCTGGGTCACAGCACCGGTGATCGGGTGCTGCGCGAGGTCGGCCGACGCCTGACTCGTGTGTCCCGGCGCCGCGACACGGTCGCGCGCATCGGTGGCGACCAATTCGCGTTGCTCTGCCCCGCGCTGAACGAGGATGAGGATCTCGGCGTGCTCTGCGAGCGAGCCATGCGTGCGATCTGCGCGCCGCTGCAGGACGGACCCCACGACCTGACGGTGACCGGCAGCGTCGGGGCGGTCATCGCCTCCCACGGGTCCGCCGAGCCAGAAGCGCTGCTGCAACACGCCGACATCGCGATGCAGGCGGCGAAGCAAAGCGGCGGCAACCGTTTCGAGATCTACACCCCCGCGCTGCGCGGACCTGCCGACTACGGCCGAGAACTGGCCGTGGAGCTGCGCCGCGCGATCGAGAACGCGGAGCTGTTCGTGCTCTATCAGCCGGTAGTCGAGCTCACCAGCGGTTTCATCATCGGCGCTGAGGCGCTCGTCCGATGGCGGCATCCCGAACGAGGCGTGATCGCACCCGATCAGTTCATCCCGGTCGCCGAGCGACGCGGGCTGATCACCGCGGTCGGAACGTTCGTCCTCGACGACGCCTGCCGGCAACTGGCCGCCTGGACCCACACCGACGGTTTCCCTGAGTCGTTCAAAATTGGAGTCAGCTTCTCCGGACGCGAGCTGCGCGACCCCGACCTGGTCGCCCGCACCGCCGCGACTCTGCAACGTCATCACATCGCCGCCGAACAGCTGGTGATCGAGATCACCGAGAACGTATTGATCGGGGAATTGGGCGACGCGCATCATGCGATCGAATCCGTCGCGGCGCTCGGAGTCAGAGCATGACCGTCGTCGCCGAAGGCGTCGAGACCGAAGCCCAACGCGACGCGCTCATCGCGATCGGCTGCGACGCCGCCCAGGGCTATCTCTTCGCCCGGCCGCTCGCGGCAGCCGGAGTCGCCGCGTTATGGACGCCATCCCCTAACTAACGCTCGATAGGCACAGTCGAGCTTTCCGGCGTGCCGCATCAGCGTCCGAGTGCCGCTTTGTTGAGTGCTGCTGTGGCGCTGATCGACGAATCTCAGCGCGGCTCGTCGCGGTGGGTCATCGCCTGCAGCGCCCAGCCGTTGCCGTCGGGGTCCTTGAAGAAGACGAAGGTCCCCCACGGGAACACTTGGACGTCGCTGACGTCCACGCCGCGTTGGGCCAGCTCGTTGCGGCTCGCCTCTGCGTCGTCGATCACCATCTGCAGGCCCTCGATGGATCCGGGTGCCATCTGGTGGGCACCGGAGGTGAGCGCGATCGAGCAGGCCGAGCCGGGAGGAGTCAGCTGCACGAAGCGAAGGTCATCGCTCACCTGGTGGTCGTGGTCGGCGGTGAAGCCCACTTTTTCGACGTAGAACGCCTTTGCCCGGTCGATGTCGGATACCGGGACCTGGATCAGCTCGATGCGCATCTCGTTTGCCATCGGCCTCCTTTTCGTTAGACGCGGTTGGTCGTGCTAATCTGCATTTACTTAGTGCCTAAACATTTTAGCCGCTAAAGGATATGCCGGACGTCCCGTCGCGAAGGTCGAAGATGGAACTGATTGCAGAGCTCATCGGCGAGTTCCGGGTGAGCGGCAACCAGGACGATGCGTTCGACAGCCTGGCCGCCGAGCGACTCGGTGTGAGCGAGACCGACCTGCGCTGTCTCAACATCATCGAAAACAGCGGGGGCGTCAGCGCCGGGGAGCTAGCGACCCAGGCCGGACTCACCGCCGGCGCCGTCACCGGGGTGATCGACCGTCTCGAGAGAGTGGCCTACGCGCGCCGCGTTCCGGACCGCGCCGACCGCCGGCGCGTCAGAGTGGAGGTAACGCCAGCGTTCTACCGAGCCGCCGAACGCATCTGGGGGCCGATGGCGGCGGACTGGCACTCGATGCTCTCCAAGAGATTCACGATGCAAGAGCTCGAGCGGATCACGATCTTCCTCCGCGCGACCAACGAGGTCGGGCGCCGACACGTGGACCGGCTCCGCACGACTCGTTGATCGACTGCGCGCGAACGTTCGGAGCCGGTCGACACTTATCCAGGGCCGGCGCAAACGCTAGCCACGACGTCCGTGCTAGCAAGCACGTCGCAGCTTCGGTGTGATCAGTCGTAGTGGGTCAGACGGGGCCAGAGCATCGTCCACGGGCCGGTGACGTGGCAGAGCATGACAGGCAGGCCCTGCTCCTCGTTGTTGAGACCGACGCCGTTGTTGACGATCGCGAGCGTGTGGCACTGGTCGAAAGAGGGCGCGGCATTGGCGGCGTTGTTGAACCCGACCAGCAGCGCATGGGTATCTGTGTCCGGGGGGATTCCCCATTCGCTGAATCCGTTGTGGCCGCTGTAGGCCGACGGGAGCTTGTCGGGCGGGCCGAGGAGATCGATCGCGCCGGCCTCGCCGTAGTTGCCGGTGAAGATCGCGGTGTGGCGGCGTTCTGAGGCGGGAATCTGTCCCCACGCGGTTGTGACCGTATGGACGAAGCTGGTCCAACCGACTGTGTCGCCCTGAGCGGAGTTGAGCGCGATCACGATGCTGCCTTGAAGGTCGCGCTCGGGGAGAAGCGGGAGGGCGATGATGGCGCTGACCGCGGCGCTGACTGCGATCCCCGTGGCCAGCAGCGGCGTGCGGTACATGGCGCGGCGTGTCCACTCGGCGGTCGAAAGCGCACCCAGTCCGAGCAGAAGTGGGTAGAGACTGGCCAGGTAGTATGCATGTCCGTTGCCGGCGAAGTACAGGATCGCCATCACCACGTAGGTGATCGAAAGGAACCGCAGCGGGCGCCAGCCGGCGCGGCGAAACGGGGCGAACAGGCCAGCGATCCACACCGGCACGAGGAACGGGCTGACCATCACCAGCTGGAATGGGAAGAAGCCGGCGCGTCCGCCCTCCTGACTACCGGCGATGTTGCCGGCGACGGTCAGCTGCGGCCACCCGTGCTGCTGTTGCCAGATCACGTACGGCGCCGCTAATACCACGGCCGCGAAGACGCCTCCCGCGGCCCACCGGGACCGCAACGGCGCTCTGGGACCGACGACGATCAGCGTCGCGGCCATCACGACGGCCACCAGACCGACCTGCGGCTTGGCCTCCACGCCGACACCCACCACCACACCGGCGGCCAACAGCGATCGGCCGCTGCCGCGAACGATCGCCCGGACCGCCAGCCAGCCCAGGAGAGTCGTGCTCAACAGATCCGGTGTCGTCGTGCTGACGAGATGGGCCACCGCAAGCGCGAAACCCGACACCGCCGTGCACGCCGCCGCGATGACCTGCTCGCGCCCCTGCCCGCCAAGCTCTCGCGCGATCAGCGCCGCGAGCGTCGTCGTCACCGCGGCAGCCAGCGCCGAGGGAGCTCGCAACACCAGCAGCGATCCCGACGCGAGCGCGTTCATCGCCCAACACAGCAACGGCACGAGCGGAGGCTGATCCGGATAGCCAAACGCCGCATGTCCACCGGCAACGATGAAGTACAGCTCATCGCGGTGATACCCGTACCGGCTGCTCGTCGCGAGCAGCACCGCAGCCTGCGCCGCCGCGATCACCGCAACCCAGCCCGTCAGGGGCGTTCGCGCAGCCCGCAGAGCCACGTCAGATCGAGAGTGCGACGGTGTGCGGTTGATCGTTCGGTGAGCGACGTCCACGCGTCCGAGCTGTCCCAATCCAAATCGAGGCTGCCGGAGAGCCGGAGAACGAACAGCAGTCTGAACGTCCCCGACCCAGTTGAACAGGGGTCCCCGTCAACACGCCATCAGCTCATGCCCGGCAACTGGGGCGCCTGTGACCGAGAAACAGCGTTGGCCGGACCCGCCGCCGCGGACGCCAGCCGCTCGATTAGCCCAGCACCGTGCCCAACCCTACGCGGCCCCCGCCCAATCGGCTGACGCTCACATGGCCGCTATACGGACATCGCGACCGCACAAACCTCGCCGCCAGGCCAGCGACAAGAGCAATGCAGGGCCCCCTAGCCCCTTCCCGACGCGGGCTCTCATCCCCGCGCCAGGAGGAGGACCGTCGCTCCGCCGGCCGTTCCGGCGTCGGTGCATAAGCAGACGCGCCCCCACGGCCTACCCAACGCTCGGCGAGGGTGGTGATCGGAATGCGCGAGAAGCGAGCGCGAGAAGCTGGCGGGCGGCTGCCAGGTTTGGCCGCCATCACCGCCCGAACGCGGAGCGAGTGCTTCCCGTTAAAAGGATGCGCCCGCCTCCCCGACTTCGGATCGCGAAAGGGAGTCGTCCGGGACCTGTCGCGCCGGACTCATCCCTGTTGCGCGTGGCAGGCGCCAGATCAAGGCCGATCCGTCGGCGAAGCGATAACGCGTCGTGAGGATGTGATGAGGACGGTTGGGCTGCGTTGACTTGCTTGGTGGCGTGGGCAACCGGTGCCTCGGGGACCTAGAGTCAGGGCATGTCGATCGGCGGAAGGTCCGGGCTGGTGCTCGGCGGCGGCGGGATCACCGGGATTGCCTGGGAGCTCGGTGTGCTGGCGGGCTTGGCTGAGGTGGGTGTCGATCTGGCGAACGCTGACCTGATCGTCGGTACATCCGCGGGCTCGGTAGTCGGTGCTCAGATCACGAGCGGGACCGCGGTCGAGGCTCTCTACCGACGCCAGCTCGAGCCTGCGTCAAACGAGTTGGCGGCGCGACTGGGATCGCGCCAGAAGCTCGGCTATCTCGCCGCGATGATCCGATCGCGGGGTAACGTGACCAGGCTGGGACATCACCTGGGAGCGATGTCAATGAGTAGGGCGAGCACGGGAGCGCTCCCCAGCGTCGAGCAGCGGCTCGCGGTGATCAGCTCGAGGTTGCCGTCGACTGAGTGGCCCGATCGCGATCTTCGAGTCACGGCGGTCGATGCTCACTCCGGGGAGTTCCGCGTGATCACGCGGCGTGACGGTGTGCCGCTGGTCGATGCGGTCGCCTCCAGCTGCGCGGTGCCGGGGGTGTTCCCGCCGATCCCGATCGGAGACCGGATGTACATCGATGGCGGCTTTCGCAGTACCGCTAACGCCGATGTGGCCGCCGGGTGCGCGAGGATCGTCGTGTTGGCGCCCCTCCCGCGGTCGATGGGTCCGATCCGGGGCCCGCAGCGCCAGCTTGACCAGATCGACGTCACCTCGACGGTCATCTCGCCGGATTCGCTTTCGCGGGCGGCGATCGGTGACAACGTGCTCGATCCGGCGGCACGCCGCGGCGCCGCTGAGGCCGGCCGGACCCAGGCCGCAACCGTCCTTGAGAAAGTCCGGGCCGTGTGGAGCTAATCGGCAGCGCGCTCAGGTCGCCGGCCCCGGCGACACGCGCCCGTTTCCGGCGTGAGTGGCGGACTCGGCGAGCCCGGGGCGCCGCGCGGACGCTAGCTCTCCGCCGCGCCCGAGACCTACAGACTCGAGGAAATCGATGAGCACGCCGGTCAAATTGAAGGTCCGCGGCGTTGTCGCATCGCTGATCGAGCGCGTTCCATCCGGTGGCGTCCGGCCGCTTGCTGTTCCGCCCGCTGGGAGCCGGCTCGAGCCGGTGATGGGCGATCCCGGGCTTCCTGTCATCGGGCATACGATCGAGTTTCTCGACGACGGGCTGCGTCACGCGCGGCGCTACTACGAGCGGTTCGGGGCGGTGTTCTGGCTGAACACCGTCGGTGGATCGTGGGTACAGGTCATCGGTCCCGCGGGGCTGGAAACCGTGCTTGCAGACAGCGATGGCGCATTCTCGAGCAAGCTCGGATGGGATCCGTTGATCGGGGCGTTCTTCGATCGGGGCGTGATGCTGATGGATCTTGCGGAGCACCGCCACCACCGACGGATCATGCAGCAGGCGTTCAAGCACGACCGTCTGGTGGCGTACCTGGAGAAGATGAACCCAGCCATCCAGCGGGGTATCGCCTGCTGGCAGTCCGGCGACGAGTTCCAGCTCTACCGAGCGGCCAAGCAGCTGACGCTGGACATCGCGACAGAGGTATTCGTCGGAGCGCAGCCAAGTCCCGAAACTGACCGGTTGAACGCGGCGTTCATCGATGTCGTTGTTGGGGGGCAGGCGATCATCCGCGCCGACGTGCCCGGCGGCAAATGGCATCGCGGCCTTGAGAGCCGGCGCGTGCTCAAGCGATATTTCGATAGGCAGCTGCCGGCCAAGCGTGCGAGCCACGGCGACGATCTGTTCAGCGTCCTATGCCGGGCGCAGACCGAGGAGGGCGAGCGGTTCGGCGACGACGATGTCGTCAACCACATGATCTTCACCATGATGGCCGCCCATGACACGAGCACGATCACGCTGGCGATGATGGGCTACTACCTGGCTCGCCATCCCGAGTGGCAGGACCGTCTGCGCGCGGAGTCCCAGGCACTGGAGAAGACCGCGCTTGGCTATGACGACCTCGCTGCGCTGCCCTCCATGGACCTGGTTTTCAAGGAGACGCTGCGGATGAACGCGCCGGTCGGCACGCTCGCGCGCCAGGCCATCAAGGACACCGAGATCGACGGGTGCTACATCCCCAAAGGCACGAAGCTCATGCTCGGGATCTATGTGACTCAGCGAATGGAACCGTGGTGGCGCGATCCGGACACGTTCGATCCCGAACGCTTCAGCGATGCCCGGCGCGAGGACGCCGCACACAAATTCGCCTGGGTCCCGTTCGGCGGCAGCGTCCACAAATGCATCGGCATGCACTTCGGCGCGATGGAGGTCAAAGCCATCATGCACCAACTGCTGCTGCGCAACTCGTGGCGGATACGTCCTGGCTACGA
>DATCFW010000424.1:0-9014 GCA_036509295.1 Solirubrobacteraceae bacterium
CACGATCCTGCGCTCGGCGGACGCGTTCGGCGCCGCGTCGGTGGCGATCGGCCCCGGGACCGCCGACCCGTTCGGCCCCAAGGCGGTCCGGGCGAGCATGGGGGCGGTGTTCTCGGTGTCACTCGCCCGCGTGGCCGACGCCGGCGTCAGCGGGCTTCCGGGGGAGACGGTGGCCCTCGTCGCCGGCCGCGGCACGCCGCTCGCTGAGCTGGCGCTCACCGCGGCCACGCTGCTGATCGGCTCAGAGCGCGACGGGCTCCCGGACGAGATCATCAGGGCCGCCGACCACGTCGCTCAGATTCCGATCGCCAACCACTCCCTCAACGCCGCGATGGCGGCGACGGTGGCGCTGTATGAGGCGTCTAGGATGGCCCGCAAATGACCGATCGCATCACCGAGATCGAGCGGGAGGCGACCGCGGCGATCGCCGCCGCCGCCACCACCACGGCGCTGGAGGATGTGCGCGTCAAATACCTCGGCCGCAAGGCCGAGCTGCCAAACCTGCTGCGCAGCGTCGCCGAGCTCGCCCCCGAGCAGCGGGCGGCGACCGGCCAGGCCGCCAACCGGGCGCGCCACGCGCTCGAGGCCGCGATCGAGCAGCGCGGGGGAGAGCTGGCCGGCGCCGAGCTCGAGCAGCGGCTGGTCGCCGACCGGATCGACGTCACGCTCCCCGCCGATCCGTTGCCCGCGATCGGTCGCCTGCACCTGATGACCCAGACCCGGCGCGAGATCGAGGACGTGTTCATCGGCCTGGGCTTCACCGTCGCCGAGGGGCCCGAGGTGGAGACCGTCTATTACAACTTCGACGCGCTCAACCACGCTCCGACACATCCCGCGCGGCTGCTCACCGACACCTTCTACATCAAGGGTGACTCCGACGGGGTGGACATCTTTGACCCCGAGGCGGCACTGCTGCGCGTCCACACCTCACCGATGCAGATCCGCGCGATGGAGAGCCAGCCGCCGCCGATCTACATCATCGTCCCCGGGCGCGTGTACCGGCCCGACTCCGACGCGACCCACACGCCGCAGTTTCATCAGATCGAGGGGCTGGCGGTGGACACCGACGTCACCCTCGCTGACCTCAAGGGAACGCTGCTCACGTTCGCCCGGGCGATCTTCGGCCCCGAGCGCGACGTCCGGCTGCGCCCGCACTTCTTCCCGTTCACCGAGCCGAGCGTCGAGGTCGACGTCTCGTGCTTTGCCTGCGTGAAGGGCATCACCGCCGGTGGTCAGCGGTGCTCGCTGTGCCGGGGTACCGCCTGGCTGGAGATCCTCGGTTCCGGGATGGTCGACCCCAACGTGCTCGCCACCGTGGCCGACAACGGCTATGACCCCGAGACCGTCCAGGGGTTCGCGTTCGGCATGGGGATCGAGCGGATCGCCATGCTCAAGCACAGCGTGCCCGACCTGCGGCTGTTCTATGACAACGACATCCGCCTGCTGGAGCAGTTCTAGTGGGATCGGTCCTGCGACTGCCACTGAGCTGGCTGCACGAGTACTGCGCGCCCGCGCTGGATGCGTTCGCGCTCGCTGATCGCCTGGCGATGACCGGGACCGAGGTCGAGCGCGTCGAGGCCCACGGCGTCTCGGCGGTGCAGAACTTCGTCGTCGGCAAGGTCGTGCACGCCGTCCAGCATCCCGATGCCGATCGCCTCCGGGTGTGTCAGGTGGACACCGGTGACGGCCAGCCCAGCCAGATCGTGTGCGGCGCCCCCAACGTCGCCGCCGGCCAGACGGTCGCGGTGGCCAAGCCGGGTGCCGTCATGCCCGACGGCACCAAGCTCAAGGTGGCCAAGCTTCGGGGCCAACCCTCCCACGGCATGATCCTCGCCGAGGACGAGGTGTCGATCGGCACCGATCACAACGGGATCATGGTGCTGCCCGACGAGCTCGCGGCCGGCACGCCGCTCGCCGATGTGCTGCCGATCGCCACCGACGTGCTGCTGGTGGAGGTGACGCCCAACCGGCCCGACTGCCTCGGTGTGTATGGGGTCGCCCGCGAGGTGCACGCCGCCACCGGCGCGCCACTGTCACCGCCACCGTGGTCCGATGATCCGCACCCCCGGGGGGACCTGACCGCGGTTGCGATCGACGTGCAATGCCCTGAGCTGTGCCCGCGGTTCACCGCCCGGGCGTTCGAGGACGTGACGATCGGGCCGTCCCCGGCATGGCTCAAGGCGCGGCTGATGGCGGCCGGCCAGCGGCCCATCTCCAACGTCGTTGACATCACCAACTACGTGATGCTGCTCACCGGCCAGCCGCTGCACGCGTTCGATCTCGATCGGATCGCCGGGGCCCAGCTCACCGTCCGCGCCGCCCGCGACGGCGAGACGATGGAGACACTCGACGGCCAGACGCGGACGCTCGATCACGAGATGGTGCTGATCGCCGACGCGCAGGGTCCCACCTCGATCGCCGGGGTGATGGGCGGCGCGCGCTCCGAGGTGCAGGGCTCGACGACCCGCGTGCTCATGGAGGTGGCCAACTGGGATGGGGCCAACGTCCACCGGACCTCGCTCAAGCTCGGGCTGCGCAGCGAGGCCTCGACGCGCAACGAGAAGGGGCTCCAACCCGAGTCGGCGCTCGAGGCGCAGGCGATCGCCGGCCGGTTGATGGTGGAGCTGTGCGGTGCCCGGCCGCTCGCCGGCACGATCGACATCGGTGGCGACGGGCCGCCATTGATGACGATCGCCCTGCGCGACGCGCGCGTCACCGGTCTGCTCGGGATCGAGATCCCCCGGGCCCGGTCTGAGGAGATCCTCGCCGCCCTGGAGTTCGAGACCGCGGACACGCCCGACGGCCTCGCCGTGACCGTCCCCGCGTTTCGCCGGGCCGACGTCACCCGCGAGGCCGACCTGATCGAGGAGATCGCCCGGCTCGGCGCGCTCGAGGCCCTGCCCGCCACCCTGCCGTCGCGCCACGGCGCCTCCGCCCGCCTCACTGACCGCCAGCGGCTGCGCCGTCGCGCCGCCGACGCGCTCACCGCCCAGGGGCTGCACGAGATCGTCGGCTGGAGCTTTGAGGGACCGGAGCTGGCGACGCGGCTGCGGATTGCCGACCGTCCCGTCGTCGAGCTCGTGAACCCGATGTCAGCCGACCAGTCGCGGCTGCGGGTGACGCTGCTGGGGTCGCTGCTCGACGTCGGCCGGCGCAACCGCTCCCGCGGCGCCGGCGCCATGCGCCTGTTCGAGCAGGGCGCGGTCTACCTGCCCGGCGCCGAGCGCCGGCCCGCGGAGCCCCATCACGTGGCCGCCCTGCTCTCCGGACCCGTCCGGGCCGCCACCTGGCGTGACCCTGGGCCGCCGGCCGCCGACTTCTTCACCGCCAAGGGCGTCCTGGCGGGACTGCTCGACACCGTGCACGTGAGCTGGAGCGTCGAGGCCGATGCCGGATCCGAGCCGTTCCTGCATCCCGGGCGGGCCGCCCGGATCCTGCTCGACGGCGCGCCCGCTGGGTGGGTCGGGGAGATCCACCCTCAGGTCGCCGCCGCCTGGGACTGGTCTGGCGCCGTCGCCGCGTTCGAGCTTGACCTCGACGCCGTCGCCGACCGGGTCGGGGTGGCGCGGTATGCAGACGTGACCACCTTCCCCGAGGTGCGCGAGGACCTGGCGGTGATCGTGACCGACACCGTCTCCGCCGCCGAGGTGCTCGCCGTCGTCCGGCAGACCGGCGGCGGCCTGCTGGCCGGCGCCGAGGTGTTCGACGTGTACCGCGACGAGCAGCGGATCGGCGCGGGCAACGTGTCACTTGCGCTGCGTCTGCGCTTCCGCGCGGGCGACCGGACGCTGACCGACGAGGAGGTCGCCACCCGCCGGCGCAAGATCGCGGCGGCGCTCACCGCGCAACTTCAGGGGAGGGTGCGTGACTCCTAGCGTCGCCGTCTTCGGGGCGTCCGGGTTCGCCGGCGCGCTCACCGCCCGGCTGCTGTACCGCCACCCGACGTTCATGCTCACGGCGGTCACCGCTCGCTCCGATGTGGGGCGGCGTCTCGACGAGGTCTACCCCCACCACCGCGTGCCGATGGTGCTGGAGGAGCTCGACCTCGACCGCCACGCGAACGTCGACGCTGCGGTGGTCGCCTATCCGCACGGCGCCGCCGCCGAGCTGGTGGTGGCCCTGCACCGGGCCGGGGTCAAGGTCATCGACCTCAGCGCGGACTTCCGCCTGCGCGACGCCGCCGTCTACGAAGAGTGGTACCGCCCGCATCCCGAGCCCGAGCTCATCGCCCAGGCGGTATACGGCCTGCCCGAGCAGTACCGCGACGAGATCGCCGACGCGATGATCGTCGCCAACCCGGGCTGCTTCCCGACGGCGGCGATCCTGGGGCTGGCGCCGCTGGCCCGCGCCGGGCTGATCGGCGACGTCGTCATTGATGCCAAGACGGGCGTGTCGGGCGCCGGGCGGGGCGCCACCGACCAGACGCACTTCGTCACCGTCGACGAGAACATGAACGCCTACAGCGTGCCCCGGCACCGCCACACGCCGGAGATCGAGCAGGAGCTGGCGGTGCTCGGGACCGACCGGCCGATCACATTCACCGCTCACCTCGTTCCGTTGGATCAGGGCGAGCTGCTCTCCTGCTACGTGACCCCCGCGGGTGGCCGGTCCGATGACGTGAGAGCGCTCTATCTGGAGGCCTACGCGGACGAGCCGTTCGTGGAGGTCGTCACCGCGCCGCCGGGCGTGCGCGACGTGCGCGAAACGAACATCTGCCGGATCTCCGTCCACCGCGACGAGCGCACCGGCCGCATCGTCGTGTTCGCGGCGATTGACAATCTGTGGAAGGGGACCGCGTCGCAGGCGGTGCAGAACCTCAACCTCATGTTCGGGCGCCCGGAGGGGGAGGGAATCTCGTGACCGGGTTCTTCGCCAGCCGCTGGGTGCCGCGCCCGGAGCACGTCGCCGAGCTCGACGGCAACGGGCTCCCCGGCGGCTTTCGGGCGGCGGGCGTGGCCGCCCAGATCAAGCCCAGCGGAGCCCCGGACGTCGGACTGATGGTGTGCGATGCGCCGGCGGCGACGAGCGCGGCGCGGTTCACCGCCTCCGGCACGCAGGCGCCGCCGGTCCTGCTGTGTCGCGAGCGCGCCCGGCTCGGCGCGCTGCGCGCCGTCGTCGTCAATGCCGGGAACGCCAACGCCGCCACTGGGCGGCCCGGGTTTGACAACGCCGCCAAGATGCAGGGCGCGGGCGCGATGGTGGCCGGCGTCGCCGAGGACCAGGTGGCGGTCTGCTCGACCGGCGTGATCGGCGTGCCGTTGCCGATGGACAAGATCACCAACGGGATCGTCGCCGCCGCGCACGCTCTGTCCGGCGACGGGGACGCCGCCTTCAGCGCGGCGATCCAGACGACCGACGCGTTCGAGAAGCGCGCCCGCCTGGAGGTGACGCTGCCCTCGGGCACGGTGACGATCACCGGCCAGGCCAAGGGCGCCGGCATGCTGTCCCCGAACTTCGCCACGCTGCTCGTGTTCGTGCAGTCAGACGCGCTGGTGTCGGCCGAGACGTGTGACCTGCTGCTGGGCGTGTGCGTCCAGCGCTCGTTCGAGCGGGTGTCAGTCGACGGCCAGCTGTCCACCAACGACACCGTCATCCTCCAGTGCAGCGGCGCGTCCGGGGTGGCCGTAGAGCCCGAGACCGAGGACGAGCTGCGCTTCGGCGAGGCGCTCGACGCGCTCATGCGCCAGCTCTCGCTGCTCGTCGTGCGCGACGGCGAGGGCGCCCGGCGGGTCGGCCGGGTCGTCGTCCGCGGGGGGGACCCGGCGGCCGTGAACGCCGTCGCGAGGTCGGTGGCCGACTCCGCGCTGGTCAAGACGGCCCTGTACGGCGGTGATCCCAACTGGGGGCGAATCATCCAGGCGGTCGGCGCGGCGATGCCCGGAACCGCGCCGCTGCCGGTGGACATCTCGATCGAGGGCGTGCGGGTGTGCACCGCGGGCGCCGTTGTGCCCCACGATGCGCCGGCGCTGGCTGCCGCCGTGGCCGGCACCGAGATCGAATACGAGATCGGGCTGCCCGGCGAGGGCGCCGAGACCGAGGTGTTCTTCTCAGATCTCGGACACGAGTACATCACCATCAACGCCGACTACACCACGTGAGCTCCCGACCCGTCCGCGACGTCACGACGCTGCTCGAGGCGCTCCCGTACATCCGGGAGTTCCACGGCCAGACGGTGGTGATCAAGTACGGGGGCGCGGCGATGACCAATCCCGAGCTCAAGGAGGAGTTCGCGCGTGACGTGGTGCTGCTCAAGTACGTGGGGATGAACCCGATCGTCATCCACGGCGGCGGCCCGGAGATCTCCAGCTACATGCGGCGACTCGACCTGCCGATCGAGTTCGTCGATGGCCTGCGCGTCTCCGATGCCGCGACGGTCGAGGTGGCCAAGATGGTGCTCGTCGGCAAGGTCAACAAGGACATCGTCCTGCGGCTCAACCGCCACGGCCAGCCGGCGGTGGGGCTGTGCGGGGATGACGGCCTCCTGTTCCGCGCGGCGCGGCAAGCCGCACCGTCAGGCCAGGACATCGGGTTCGTCGGGCGGATCGAGCGCGTCGACGTCGAAGTCCTCATGCATGTCGCCCAGGACTACATTCCCGTCGTCGCCTCGGTCGGGTCCGATCGGGAGGGCAACTCGTACAACATCAACGCCGACGAGGCGGCCGGAGCGGTCGCCCGCGCGCTCGGCGCCTACAAGATCATGTTCCTGACCGATGTCCCCGGCTGGCTGCGTGATCCGGAGGATCCGACGAGCGTCATCTCCGAGATCGCCGCCGACGCGGTGCAGGCGGCGCTGCCGACCGTCGCCGGCGGGATGCGCCCGAAGCTCGCGGCCTGCCTGGACGCGATCAACGGCGGAGTCTCCTACGCCCACATCGTCGACGGGCGAGTTCCCCACTCGCTGCTGCTCGAGCTGTTCACCGACGCCGGCCAGGGGACCAAGATCGGGCCGACGGGATGAGCTATCCCTCGCTCAGCGAGCTCCAGGAGCTGGAGCGGACGGCCGCCATTCCCACCTACGCGCGCGCGCCGGTCCAGTTCGTCCGGGGCCAGGGCTGCCGTCTCTGGGACGCCGACGGCAACGAGTACCTTGACTTCCTGGCCGGGATCTCGGTGCTCAACGTCGGCCACTGCCACCCGCGGATCGTCGCCGCCGTGCGCGAGCAGGCCGGGCTGCTCACCCACGCCACCAACCTCTACTACACCGCTCCGGCGCTGCAGCTGTCCGCGCGTCTGTCCGAGAGCTCGCTCGGCGGCAAGGTGTTCCTGTGCAACTCCGGCACCGAGGCCAACGAGGCGGCGATCAAGCTCGCGCGCCGGGCCCGCCCCGGCGGCAACCTGATCGTGTTCCAGGACGCGTTTCACGGGCGCACCTACGGCTCCCTGTCGGCGACTCCGCAGGAATCCAAGCAGGCGCCATTCGCGCCGCTGGTGCCGGGCTTTGAAGTCATCCCGAAGGACCCCGCCGCGCTCACCGCAGCGGTGGACGAAAACACGGCCGCCGTGCTGCTGGAGCCGATCCAGGGCGAGACCGGCATCCACCCACTGTCCGCGGAGCTGCTGCAGGCGGCCCGCGCGGCCTGCGACGCCACCGGCGCGGCGCTCATCTTCGACGAGATCCAGACCGGGATGGGACGGACCGGGACCCTATGGGCCTACGAGCAGACCGGGGTCATCCCCGACGCGATGACGAGCGCCAAGGCGCTCGGCGGCGGATTGCCGATCGGCGCGCTGATCACCGGGCCGCGGCTGGCCGACGTGTTCCAGCCCGGGGATCACGGGTCGACGTTCGCCGGCGGCCCGCTCGTGTCGGCGGCGGCGCTGGTGGCGCTCGATGTGTGCGCGGATCCCGATCTCCTGGCGGCGGTGCGGACGCTGGGGGAGCGGCTGCAGGAGGGGCTGGCGGCGCTGCCGGCCGTCCGCGACGTGCGCGGCCGGGGGCTGATGATCGGCGTCGACCTCCAGCACGGCATGTCGGCGCCCGAGCTGGCGAGCCGCGCGCTGCTTGAGCAGCGCCTGGTGCTCAACGCGACCGGTCCGGCGACGATCCGCTTCGAGCCGCCGCTGGTCGTGTCAGAGGGCGAGATCGACGAGGCGCTCGAGCGCCTGGGTGAGCTCACGCGTTGAGCGCGGCGGCCCGGGCCAAGGTCGACGTCCCGCTCGCGTTCGACCACCGGACCGACGCCGCCGCGGTCGCGGTGCTGCGCCGGCTGCTCGCCGTCATCCGCGACAACGTCGACGGCTCGATCACCGGCGAGGACGACGAGCACCTGCATCAGCTGCGAATCGCCGTCCGGCGGTCCCGGACGGTCCAGCGCCAGCTCGCGGGAGCGTTCGGGCCCGATGAGCTGCCCGGCTTCCGCAGCGAGTTCCGCTGGCTGCAGCAGGTGACCGGCCCCACCCGTGACCTCGACGTCTACGTCAAAGAGCTCGGGGCGATGCGCGAGCTGCTGCCGGTCTCGATCCGGGATGACCTCGGTCCGCTGCGGCCGGTGCTCCTCCACGGCCGCCTCGCCGCCCGCGCCGACATGGCCCGCGCGCTGCGGTCGGTGCGCGCCACCGACCTGTTCGAGGACTGGGACCGGCTGCTGGAGGGCCTGGTCGAGCTGCCGGTCAAGGACCGGCCGCTCGCCCGGCGCCCGATCGGCGAGGTGGCGGGCCAGCGGATCACCAAGGTGTATGCGCGGATCGTCCGGATGGGGCGAGCCATCGATCCCTCGAGTCCGGCCACCGAGTACCACGAGCTGCGCAAGAAGGGCAAGGAGCTGCGCTACCTGCTCGAGCTGTTCGGGGTCAAGCTGTTCAGCGAGGAGACCGTCGGGCCGATGGTCAAGTCGCTCAAGGGCCTACAGGACGTGCTCGGCCGCCACCAGGATCGCGAGGTGCAGATGGCGATGCTCCGCACCGCCGCCGACGAGGTGGCGACGCTGCCGCGGGGCGCCGCCGCCTGCATGGCGATGGGCGCGCTCGTCGAGCGCCTGCGGTCAGACGAGGCCGACGCCCGCGACGAGTTCGGC
>DATCFW010000425.1:0-10080 GCA_036509295.1 Solirubrobacteraceae bacterium
GACCGATTATCCGGACCGGGTCCTGCTGGCCGAGGCCAACCAGTGGCCGGCCGACGTGGTCGAGTACTTCGGAGACGGCGACGAGTGTCAGATGTGCTTTCACTTCCCGGTGATGCCGCGGATGTTCATGGCCGTCCGGCGCGAGGAGGCCGCCCCCATCTACGAGATCCTGGAGCGCACCCCGGAGATTCCCGACAGCTGCCAGTGGGGGCTGTTCCTGCGCAACCACGACGAGCTGACGCTGGAGATGGTCACCGACGAAGAGCGTGACTACATGTACGCCGAGTACGCCAAGGATCCGCGGATGAAGATCAACCTCGGGATCCGCCGCCGGCTCGCCCCGCTACTGGACAACGGGCGTGACGAGATCCAGCTGATGACCGCGATCCTGTTCTCACTGCCCGGGTCGCCGGTTCTCTACTACGGTGACGAGATCGCGATGGGGGACAACATCTTCCTCGGCGACCGCGATGGGGTGCGGACGCCGATGCAATGGACCGTGGACCGCAACGGCGGCTTCTCCCGGGCCGACTTCGCCCAGCTGTACGCGCCGCCGCTGATGGATCCGGTGTACGGCTTCCAGGCGGTCAACGTCGAGGCCCAGCTGCGCACGCCGACGTCGCTGCTGCGCTGGATGCACCGCTTCATCGCGCTGCGCAAGGAGCACCCGGTATTCGGCTCCGGCACCTACGAGCCGATCCAGACCTCCAACCAGCGGATCTTCGCGGTCATCCGCCGGTTCGAGGACGACCTCGTGCTGTGCGTCCACAATCTCGCGCGCAGCGCCCAGGCGGTTGAGCTCGACCTCAGCGAGTACGCGGGCCGCTCGCCGGTGGAGCTGTTCGGGCGCAGTCGCTTCCCGCGCATCGGCGACCTCCGCTACCTGCTGACGCTGGCGCCGCGTGGTTTCTACTGGTTTCAGCTCGTCCCAGAAGGGGAGGACGCAATCGGATGACCGAGCACGTCGAGAGCCGGGCGCGAGCCCAGGCCGACCGGCTCGATCTGGAGAGCGTCCGGGCATGGCTGGAGGACCAGCGCTGGTACGCGTCCAAGTCCCGCCACGTCACCGGGCTGCAGGTCGACGAGTCCGTGGTGATCGGCGAGCTGCCCCCGCTGCTGCTGACGCTCATGCAGGCTCGCTTCGCCAGCGGCAGTCATGAGCTCTACCAACTCCCGTTCGCGCTGCTGGCGCCCGCCCAGCTCGGCGCTCGGACGGCGGTGGCCGCCGCCGATGACTGGGTGGCGGTCGACGCCGTCGCCGACCCCGAGCTGACCCGCGAGCTGCTGCGCCACATCGATGCCGAGCGGTCCCTGGACGGCGAGGGCGGCTGCTTTCGCTTCCAGCGCGTCGAGGCCTCGACCCCCGCCCGGTCGCTGCCGATCGACGCGCCGGCGCGCCCGATGGGAGTGGAACAGTCCAACTCCTCGATCGTGTTCGGCGACGAGACGGTGCTCAAGGTGTTCCGCCGGCTGGAGCCGGGCATCAACCCCGAGCTCGAGCTGCTGCAGTTCCTCAGCCGCCGGGAGTTCCCCAACATCGCGCCGTTGCAGGGCTGGTACGAGTACGACGGCAAGGCCTTCTCGGCCACCCTCGGCGTCGCGCAGCGGTTCTTTCCCGACGCCGTCGGCGGCTGGGAGCTGGCGCTCACCCAGATAGCGTCCGATCCCGAGCTGTTCCTCACCGAGCTGGGAAGCCTCGGGACGGTCACCGCGGAGCTGCACAACTGCCTGGGCTCGGACGCGGGCGATCCGTCGTTTCACCCCGAGGAGCCGAGCGCCGAGTCGCTGTCCCTGCTCACGGCGACGATCGACGAGGACATCGAGCGGATCTTCGTCCGGCTGCCCGAGGACGACCGGGTCGCCAGCATCGCCGGACGGGGTCAGGATGTGCGCGAGCAGATCGCGATGCGGGCCCAGACGGGTGCCGGCGGACGGTCGATCCGCACCCACGGCGACTACCACCTCGGACAGACTCTGCATCTATCGGACCCCACCCGGCCGGGCGGGATCGGATGGCTGATCATCGACTTCGAGGGTGAGCCGGCCCGGCCGCTGTTCGAGCGGCGCCAGAAGCGCTCGCCGCTGCGCGACGTCGCCGGCATGCTGCGCTCGCTGGCCTACGCCACCTCCGCCGCCGAGATCATGCGCGGGACGCCGGCGCCCGTCGACTTCGAGGAGCGCGCCCGCACGATCTTCCTCGAGCATTACTTCCGCACGATCGAGCCGGGGCTGCTGCCGGCGGGCGACGCCGCAGTGTGGAACCTGCTCGCCATCTTCGAGCTGGAGAAGGCGCTCTACGAGCTCCAGTACGAGCTGGACAACCGGCCGGACTGGCTGCCGATCCCGGTGGCGGGCATCGCGCGGCTCCTGGAGTCACAGTGACCACCATCTCCAAGTCAGAGCTCGATCGGCTGGCCAAGCGCGAGCACCCCGAGCCCCATGCGGTGCTCGGCGCGCACCCGGCGCCCGGCGGCGTCGTCGTCCGGGCATGGCGGCCGTCGGCTCGCTCGGTCGCGGTCAAGCCCGGCAAGGGCAAGTCGGTGCCACTCACCCAGATCCATCCCGCCGGGATCTTCGAGGGCGAGATCGCCGGCGCCACGCTGCCCCTGCGCTACAAGCTCAAGGTCGACTACGGGGAGGACGGCAAGTTCACGCTCGACGACCCGTACTCGTTCCTGCCAACGCTCGGCGAGCTCGATCTCCATCTCATCGGCGAGGGCCACCACGAGGAGGTCTACCAGCGCCTCGGCGCCCACGTCCGGGAGATCGACGGGGTCCAGGGGACCGCGTTCTCCGTGTGGGCCCCCGCCGCGCGCGCGGTGAGCGTCGTCGGGGACTTCAACTCGTGGGATGGGCGCCTGCATGCGATGCGATCGCTGGGCTCGAGCGGCATCTGGGAGCTGTTCCTGCCCGATGTCGGGGCCGGCGGGCGGTACAAATACGAGCTCCTCAGCGGCGACGGCGAGCTGCTGCTCAAGGCCGACCCCTACGCCCAGGAGACCGAGCTGCCGCCCAAGACGGCGTCGGTCATCCACCAACCGGGTCACCGCTGGAGCCCAGACGACGACGCCTTCCTGGCCGCCCGCCGCGAACACCAGCCGCTCGCCGAGCCGGTCTCCATCTACGAGGTCCACCTCGGCTCGTGGCGGCTCAATTCATTGGAGGACAACCGGGAGCTGACCTACGCCGAGCTCGCCGACGAGCTCTCGGCCTACGCCACCGACATGGGCTTCACCCACGTCGAGCTGATGCCGGTGATGGCCCACCCGTTCAGCGGCTCGTGGGGCTACCAGGTGACCGGCTACTTCGCGCCCACCCCGCGCTACGGCTCCCCCGACGACCTCCGCGCGTTCATCGACAAGCTGCACGCCCGCGGGATCGGCGTGATCCTCGATTGGGTGCCGGCGCACTTCCCGCGTGACGAGTTCGCGCTGGCCCGGTTCGACGGGACGGCGCTGTACGAGCACGCCGATCCGCGCCGCGGATCGCACCCCGACTGGGGCACGCTGGTGTTCAACTTCGGGCGCCACGAGGTCCGCAACTTCCTCATCTCAAACGCCCTGTTCTGGCTGCGCGAATACCACGTCGACGGGATCCGGGTCGACGCCGTCGCCTCGATGCTGTACCTCGACTACTCCCGCCGTGAGGGCGAGTGGGTCCCCAACGAGTTCGGCGGCCGCGAGGACCTCGAGGCGGTGGCCTTCCTCAAGGAGCTCAACGAGGTGATGTACAGCCACGAGCCCGGGATCATCTCCGCCGCCGAGGAGTCGACGGCGTGGCCGGGCGTTTCGCGGCCGACGTATCTCGGCGGCCTCGGCTTCGGCTTCAAGTGGAACATGGGCTGGATGCACGACACGCTCGGCTACTTCGAGCAGGATCCGATCTACCGCCGCTACCACCACCACGAGCTCACGTTCAGCCTCATGTACGCGTTCAGCGAGAACTTCGTGTTGCCGCTGTCCCACGACGAGGTGGTCCACGGCAAGGGCTCGCTGTACTCGAAGATGGCCGGTGCGGACCACTGGCAGAAGCTGGCCAACCTGCGCTGCCTGTACGCCTACATGTGGGCCCATCCGGGCAAGAAACTGCTGTTCATGGGCGCCGAGCTGGCCCAGCAGGCCGAATGGAGCCACGAGCGCTCGCTGGACTGGCACCTGCTCGAGCGCCCCGAGCACGCCGGCATCCAATCGCTCATCCGCGACCTCAACCGCCTGTACCGTTCCGAGCCGGCGCTCTACGAGCTGGACTCCGACCCCGCCGGCTTCTGGTGGCTAGAGCCCAACGACGCCGACAACAACGTGATCGCGTTCGCCCGCCAGTCCCGGGCCACCGGGCGGGTGGTCGTGTTCGCCGCCAACATGGCGCCCGTTGTGCGGGAGAACTACCGGCTCGGCCTGCCGCGCTCGGGCCGCTGGCGCGAGGCGATCAACACCGACTCGAGCTTCTACGGCGGCAGCGACGTCGGCAATCTCGGCGGCGTGGTCCCGGAGCCGATCCCCTGGCACAACCAGACGTTCTCGGCGGAGGTCACCCTGCCTCCGCTGGCGGCCATCTGGCTCGTGCCCGATGAATAGCGCCGCCGGCGCGCGGGCGACATGAGCAGTCACGTGTTGCTCGAGGACGTCTACCCCTGGGAGCAGCCCCTCGGCGCCCGCTGCCTCGATGACGAGCACGCCGAGTTCCGGGTGTGGGCACCGCGCTCGCCGGCCGGCCCGGTGCTGCTGCTCGACGGCGCGCAGCACGCCATGATCGATGCCGGCTACGACGTGTACGAGGCGACGGTCCCGATCGTGGGCCCCGGCGAGTACCGGTACCTCCTCGGTGGCGGCGAACCGCTGCCGGACCCATGCTCACGGTGGCAGCCCGACGGCCTGCGCGGCACCTCGCGGCTGCTCGACGCCCGCGCCCTGCCGGCGCGCGGGGACGGCTTCACCGCGCCGAGCGCCGACGCGCTGGTCATCTACGAGCTGCACATCGGGACGTTCACCGAGGCGGGGACGTTCGCCGCCGCCGCCGCGCACCTCGATGAGCTGGCGCAGCTCGGGATCACCGCCGTCGAGGTGATGCCGGTGGCCGAGTTCCCGGGCGCGCGCGGCTGGGGCTATGACGGCGTCTACATCTCGGCGGCCCAGTCCTCCTACGGCGGGCCGCTCGAATTCGCCCAGCTCATCGCCGCCGCGCACGATCACGGCCTGGCGGTCATCCTCGACGTCGTCTACAACCATCTCGGCGCCTCCGGGGTCACCGCGATGGAGGCGTTCGGCCCGTACTTCACCGGCAAGTACGAGACCCCGTGGGGCAAGGCGATCAACTACGACGACGCCGAGTGCGACCCGGTGCGCGAATGGGTGTGCCAGAGCGCCGAGGGCTGGGTGCGCGACTTCGGCGTCGATGGCCTGCGGCTCGACGCCATCCACGCCATCTTCGACGCCAGCCCCGAGCACATCGTCGCCGAGATCGCCCGCCGCGTCCATGCTGTCGCGCCCGGCGCGTACGTGATCGCCGAGTCCGGCCTCAACGACCCGATCGTGATGCGACCCCGCGATCGGGGTGGCTGGAACTGCGATGCCGCCTGGGCGGATGACTTCCACCACTCGCTGCGAACGCTGATCACCGAGGACCGGGACGGCTACTACGCGGACTTCGGGCTGATCGCGCAGATGGCCAAGGCGTTCCATCGTCCCCACGTGGACGACGGCGAGTACTCCCCGTTTCGCCGGCGCCGGTTCGGGGCGCCCGCCGAGGACGTGGCGCCCGAGCGGTTCGTCGTCTTCTCCCAGAACCACGACCAGGTCGGCAACCGCGCGTTCGGGGATCGGATGCCCGCCGTTGCGCGGCCGCTGGCGGCGTTCTGCACGCTGCTGTCACCGTTCATCCCGCAGCTGTTCATGGGCGAGGAGTACGGCGAGCTGGCGCCGTTCCAGTTCTTCGCGGACCACATCGATCCGGAGATTGCCGCCGCCACGCGCGAGGGGCGGCGCAGCGAGTTCGCCGCCTTCGCGCAGTTCGGCGGCGAGGTCCCCGACCCTGGCCACCCGGCGACGTTTCAGCGATCCAAGCTGACCCGGCAGCGCGACCAGGGCCTGGCGCGCCTCTACCGCGAGCTGATCGCGGCGCGGCGGCGCCTACCGCCCGGGAGCCCGCGGGAGATCGAATACGACGAGCGCGGCCGGTGGCTGATCGTCCGCCGCGGGCCGTTCGAGCTGGCCTGCAACTTCGGATCCGGGCCGGTGGGCGTCCCCTGCCACGGCGAGACGATCGAGCTGAGCGCCGGCGGCGATGCGCATCTGGGCGGCGGGTCCCTGACACTGCCCGCCATGGCCGGCGCGGTGATCCGATGACCGAGATGTGGCCGGGCCGGCCGTTCCCCCTCGGCGCGTGCTGGGACGGTCACGGCACGAACTTCTCGATCTTCTCCGAGCACGCCGAGAGCGTGACACTGTGCCTGTTCGACGACGCCGGCACCGAGACCCGGATCGAGATCCCGGTGCGCCGAGCGCTCAACTGGCACTGCTACCTCCCCGGCGTTGGCCCGGGGCAGCGCTACGGGTTTCGCGTGCACGGCCCGTATGCGCCCAACGAGGGCCATCGCTTCAACCCCAACAAGCTGCTGATCGACCCCTACGCCAAGGCGATCGAGGGCACCGTCGACTGGGAGCACGACGCCAACATCCTCCCCTATGTGCCCGCCGACGCGGTGCAGGACGCCGAGCAGGCGGACCTGGAGATGGACGACGAGGACGACGCCGGGGCGATGCCGAAGTCGATCGTCATCGATGACAGCTTCGACTGGGAGGGCGACCGCCTCCCCCAGACCCCGTTCGCGGACACGATCATCTACGAGACGCACGTCAAGGGGTTCACCATGACCCACCCCGACGTGCGCGACGACCTGCGCGGGACCTACGCCGGGCTGGCCTCCGAGCCCGCGCTGGCCTACCTCCAGGATCTCGGCGTCACCGCGGTCGAGCTGCTGCCGATCCACCACATCTGCGACGAGTCGTTCCTGCACGAGAAGGGACTGCGCAACTACTGGGGGTACAGCACGATCGGGTACGTCGCTCCCTACTCCGAGTACGCCGCCACCGGCCGCCGCGGCGAGCAGGTGCGCGAGTTCAAGGGCATGGTCAAGGCGCTGCACCAGGCGGGCATCGAGGTGATCCTCGATGTCGTCTACAACCACACCGCCGAGGGCAACCACTTGGGGCCGATGCTGTCGTTCAAGGGCGCGGACAACGCCGCCTACTACCGGCTGATGCCCGACGACCCGCGTCACTACATGGACTTCACCGGCACGGGCAACTCGCTCAACCCCGTGCACCCGAGCGTGCTGCGGCTGATCATGGACTCGCTGCGCTACTTCGTGACGGACTGCCACGTCGACGGGTTCCGCTTTGACCTGGCGTCAGCGCTGGCCCGGGAGTTCTACGACGTCGATCGCCTGTCAGTGTTCTTCGACACGATCCATCAGGATCCGGTGCTCTCCCAGGTGAAGCTGATCGCCGAACCCTGGGATGTCGGCCCCGGCGGCTATCAAGTCGGCAACTTCCCGATCCTGTGGTCGGAGTGGAACGGGGTCTATCGCGACACCATGCGCGATTTCTGGCGGGCGTCGGCGAGCGTCGGCCAGTTCGCCGAGCGGCTCGCCGGGTCGGCCGACCTGTACGAGTCAGACGGGCGCGACCCGTTCGCCTCGATCAACTTCATCACCGCTCACGACGGCTTCACCCTCCGCGATCTCGTCTCCTACGAGGAGAAGCACAACGAGGCCAACCAGGAGGACAACCGCGACGGCACCGACGACAACCGCTCGTGGAACTGCGGCGCGGAGGGCGAGACCGACGACCCCGCGATCCGGGAGCTGCGCCTGCGCCAGCAGCGCAACTTCCTCACCACCCTGTTCGTCTCGCAGGGCACGCCGATGCTGCTCGGCGGCGACGAGCGCAACCGCACCCAGGGCGGCAACAACAACGCATGGTGCCAGGACACGGAGATCAGCTGGTACGACTGGGACCAGGACGGGGAAGCCGAGCACATGCGGGACTTCACCCGCCGGCTCATCCGCCTGCGCGCCGAGCACTGCACGTTTCGCCGGGAGAGCTTCCTGCGCGGCCAGCCGGTCAACGACTCGCCGCTGGCTGACGTGTGGTGGTTCCGGGTCGACGGGCGCCGGATGACGAGCCGGGACTGGGAGCACGGCGAGGCGGTGCTGGGGATGTTCCTCAACGGCTCGGCGATCCAACTGCCCGGACCGCACGGCGAGGAGGTGTCCGACGACTCGTTCGTGCTGCTGTTCAATGCGCACGACGAGGACCGGGAGTTCAAACTGCCCCGCCGGCGGATGGGCGTGCGCTGGGAGCTCGAGCTGTGCACCGCCGACCCGGGCGCGGCGCCCGGCAGCGTGGCCTACGACGCCGCGGCGCTGGTCAACGTCACCGCCCATTCGATCACGATCCTCAAGCGCGTGGCTTGAACGGTTCGGTGCGTCCGATCCGGCTCCGGGCGACGTATCGCCTTCAGCTCACCCCGGAGTTCGGTTTCGCCGCCGCCCGCGCCCAGATCCCCTATCTGCGTGACCTCGGCGTCTCGCACTTGTACCTGTCTCCGTCGCTGCAGGCCCGCGCCGGCTCCACTCACGGCTACGACGTGGTCGATCCGACCCGCATCTCCGCTGACCTCGGCGGCGCGGCCGCGTTCCGGGAGCTGGCCGATGCAGCGCACGGCGCTGGCTTGGGGATCGTGCTCGATCTCGTGCCCAACCACATGGCCACCGACGACGCCAACCCGTTCTGGACCGACCCGGAGCGGCGCGCGCGCTTCTTTGACATCGACCTGACCGGACCCCACCCACCCCGCCACCGCCGCTTCTTCGACATCGACGATCTCGCCGGCGTGCGTCAGGAGGATCCCGCGGTATTCGCGCAGACCCACGCCCTGGCGTTGTCGTTGGTGCGCGACGGCGTCGTCGACGCGCTGCGCATCGACCACCCCGACGGCCTCGCCGACCCCTTGGAGTACTTCCAGCGGCTGCGCGACGGAGGCGCCGCCACGGTGTGGATCGAGAAGATCCTCGAGGCGTCGGAGGCGTTGCCCGATTGGCCGGTGACCGGCACCGTCGGCTACGAGTTCCTCAACGATGTGTGCGGCGTGTTCGTCGCCGCCGAGGCCGAGCCGGCGTTCACCGCGCTGTGGCAGGAGGTGTCGGGCGATCGGCGCGGCTTCGCGCAGATTGCCGGTGAGGCCAAGCTCGAGCAGGCCACCGGGCCGTTCCGGCCGGAGATCGAGCGGCTGGCGGCAGAGCAGGCGGTGGCGGGTGGGGAGGCGGTGTCGATCGACGCGCTGGCGCGAGCGGTCGCCTCGTTCCCGGTCTACCGCACGTATGTGCGTGAGACCGACGGGACGGTGGCGGCCGCCGATTGGGAGGCGGTCACCGGCGCGACCATGCCCCCGGAACTTGCGGAGATGCTGCTGCTGGAGCGCCCCGCCGCGCCCGGATTCATCACCCGGTTTCAACAGACCACCCCGCCGGTGGTGGCCAAGGGGGTCGAGGACACCGCGTTCTACCGCTACGCCCGTCTGCTGGCGCTGTGCGACGTCGGCGGCGACCCGGGCCGGTTCGGGATCACGGCGGAGCGCTTCCACGCGGCCAACGCCGATCGGGCGCAGCGGTTCCCGGAGGCGATGCTCACGACGATGACCCACGACGTCAAGCGCTCGGCCGATGTGCGGGCGAGAATCGCCGCGCTCACCTGGGTCCCCGACCAGTGGGAGGCGCACGTGCGCCGCTGGCTCGAGCTCACCGACCCGCTGCGCACCGGCGACGCGCCCGATGATCTCGAGCGCTATTTCATCTTCCAGACACTGGTGGGAGCGTGGCCAATCGAGCCCGAGCGGATCGCGCAGTACATGGAGAAGGCGCTGCGCGAGGCCAAGCGCAACAGCAGTTGGATCGAGCCGCAGGCCGAGTGGGAGCAGGCGGTCACGGACTTCTGCGCGCGTCTGTACGCGCACGACGGATTTCGCGCCGAGCTGGACGAATTCGTCCGCGAGCTGGCGTTCCCCGGTGACCGGATCGCGCTG
>DATCFW010000426.1:0-4300 GCA_036509295.1 Solirubrobacteraceae bacterium
CGGCGATGAGATCGCACGGGCGGGCTACTCCGCCCACTTCGAGGGCGAGGGCACCGCGCTCGCGGTGGCGCTGGCGTCGGCGCCGCCGCGAGCGCCGGCGTCCCCCCATCTCGACGAGCGCTGGCGCCAGATCTCGATCGATCCGCGCCGCGGCACCGTGAGTCGGCCCCCGGGGCTCCAGATCGACGTTGGTGGCATCGCCAAGGGCGTGTTCGCCGACGAGCTGTCGTCGATGCTCCACGGATTCGATGCGTTCGTCGTCGACTGCGCGGGCGATCTGCGCGCCGGCGGCCGCAGTCACCTGCGGCGCCGGGTGCATCTGACCAGCCCGTTCGACGGCGCCCGGCTGCACACCTTCCGCGTGGCGGACGGCGGCGTCGCCACCAGTGGCATCGGACGCCGCAGCTGGACGGTCCGCGGCGGCCAGCCCGGCCATCACCTGCTCGACCCTCGCACCGGCGCGCCGGCATTCACCGGCGTCGTCCAGGCGACCGCGCTCGCACCGACCGCGGCGCAGGCGGAGATCCTGGCCAAGGCGGCGGTCCTCAGCGGCCCGGCGCGGGCGGCGGAGTGGCTGCGCTACGGCGGCCTCGTCGTCCGCGACGACGGCGGCTACGAGCTGCTCGAGCCGGCCGGTTCGGGCACGGAGGCGGCGGCGCGCACCGACAGCCAGGCGCAGATCTCATCGAGCACCGTCTCGCGTTCGGGCTCGTTGAGGATCTCGTGGAAGAGGCCCGGGTAGGGCGTCAGAGTCCGGTCGGCCGAGCCGACGCGCTCGCCGAGCATCACGCTGCCGGCCGGCGGGCAGAGCCCGTCGGCGGTGCCGTACATGATGAGGATCGGCACTGTGATCGCGCCGACGGTCGACGGGAACGACTGCACGGTGTCGGCGATCTGGGCGGCGGTCCGGGCCGGCAGCTTGCCGTGGTGCACGAGCGGGTCGTCGCGGTAGGCCTGCACGACGGCCGGGTCGCGGCTGACCAGCGACGGGTCAATCGCGATCAGTGGCGTCCGCGGCGCCACCCGGGACAGCAGCTGCCCGATGAGTCGCAGCGGCGCCGGCACATCCTCGAGCGCGGCGAGTGCTCCGGACAGGATGACGCCGGCGAGGCGGTCCTGATGGACCGGGGCATAGCGCAGCGCGATCATCGCGCCCATGCTGTGGCCGAGCAGGAACACCGGCGCTCCGGGATGCGCCGCCCGCGCGCGCCCGACGAGGCCGTCGAGGTCTGACACCGTCAGATCGACGTGTTCGATCAGCGCTCGCGGTCCGTCGGAGCGGCCGTGCCCGCGGTGGTCGAGCGCGTACACCGCGTAGCCGGCGCCCACCAGCCGGGAGGCCACGTGCGCGTAGCGGCCGCTGTGCTCGCCGGCGCCGTGGGCGATGACCACCACGGCGGTCGGGGTCGCCTCCGGGGTCCAGGCGCGCCAGAAGATCCGGCGCCCACCGGCGCCGGACTGAAAGCCGGAGGTCTCGGTCACGCCGGGTCCTGCGCCCACGGCACGATGATCTCGTCCTCGTGGGGCGAATCGCGCGCGACGACGTACTCGGCGGGATCGGAGTCAGACACGTTCTCCACCACGTGGGTGACGCGCGGTGGGACGTACAGCATGTCCCCGGGTTCCACCTCGAGCTGCTGCTCGAGATGGTCGCCCCACAGGATCCGTACGCCGCCGCTGAGCATGTACAGGGCGCTCTCGCACCCCTCGTGGTAGTGGGGGCGTGACCGGGTCCCGGCGGGGACGCGGAAGCGGCCCATGTAGATGTTGTTGGCGCCCGCCGTCACCTGCGAGATCTCGGCGCCGCCGACGATGCCGCGGGGGACCTCGTGGTCGGATTCGGGCTTGATCAGCCTCATGGCGGCCGATACTACCTCCGACCGGGCAGCTCGATCTGCAAAGGCGGCTGGGGCGCCGCCTCGTGGTCGACCTGGAGGGTGGTGTGGTTGATGGCAAACCGCTGTTGCACCATCGTCTGCAGCGCCCGCCGCAGCTCATGGCAGTCGTCACCGGCACGGACCACGATGTGGGCCGACAGGGCCGGGAAGCCCGACGTGACCTCCCATACGTGCAGATCGTGAACCTCGACGACGCCGGGATAGCCGGCGAGGGTCCGGCCGATCTGATCGGGGTGCAGGCCCGCCGGCGCGGCCTCCATGAACACGCGGCCGGACTCCCTGAGCAGCCCGTATGCGGCGTACAACAGCAGCCCGGCGATGACCAGCGAGGCGATCGGATCCGCACGATCGAAGCCCGTCGTCAGGATGACGCCGGCCGCCACCGCGGTGACGACGAATCCGTACAGGTCGGTGAGGATGTGGCGGTAGGAGCCCTCGACGTTGAGGCTGCGCCGTTCGCCGGACCCCCGGCCCAGCAACCCCGCCGCCAGCACGTTAACGACGATTCCGACCAGCGCCACGATCAGCACCGGCAGACCGTCGACGTGGGGCGGGGAGACCAGCCGCCGCAGCCCGTCGACGACGATCAGGACCGACAGCACGAGCAGCGTCACGCCGTTGGCCTGGGCCGACAGGATCTCGGCTCGGCCGAGCCCGTAGGTCATCGCTCCGCCGGCCGGCCGCGCGGCCAGTCGCGCCGCCGCCAGGGACATCGCCAGCGCGACGGCATCGGTGAGCATGTGCGCGGCGTCGGAGAGCAGGGCCAGCGAGGATGCGAGCACGCCGGCCGTCACCTCGGCGAGCATGAACACCACGATCAGCGCGAGCGCCTGCTTGAGCGCCGAGCGTTCAGTCTCCCGCGATGGCCCGTGGTGATGGTGGGCGTGGTCGTGGGCCATCAGTTCACCGAGGGATCGGGGGGCATCCGCGCGACGAGTGCATAGCTGCCCCCCTTGCGCGTCAGCACCGCCTCCCACAGCTCGAACGGGCTGGCCGTGAACGCGTCCTCGCGCTGAGCCGGCTCGAGGATCCAGTCGCCGCGGTCGAGCTCGTCGTCGAGCTGCCCCGGGCCCCAGCCGGAGTGCCCGACGAACGCCCGGCCGCGGCGCACGCCGACGTCGGGGTTCTCCGGGACGCCGTTGGCGAGCACGCCGACGTCCTGGAATGCGATCAGGGCGGCCTCGTCGGGCCGCTCGAACTCGGCCAGCACGATCAGCGCCGTCGGCTGCACCGGGCCACCGACGTACACCGGGTCGTCCATGTCGAGCAGCGGCTCCAGCTCGGACACCGCCTCCCCGACGGTCGTCTCCGACGGACGGTTGAGCACGAGCCCGAGCGCGCCCTCGTCCGAGTGCTCGACGATCAGCACCACCGTTCGCCAGAAGTTGGTGTCCGCGAGCCCCGGGCCCGCGATCAGCAGCTGCCCTCGTGTCGAGTCCATCAGTGTGCCGCCCGACGATGCACGTGGCGAGCGTAGACGACTGAGGGCCCTTACAGGCCGAGCGAGCGGCCCAGGATCTCCTTCATGATCTCGTCGGTGCCGCCGCCGATCGGGCCCAGCCGCGCGTCGCGCAGGGCGCGTTCGAGCTCCGGCGGCGCGTCGAGCCCGTGGATCTCCAGGCAGGCGTCGATCGCCTCATACGCCGCCCGTTGGGTCGCCAGCTTGGCGATCGTCACCTCCCGCACGGCATCCGCGCCGGCGAGATGGCGGCGCAGCGCGGCGTAGGTGACGTCGCGGCCGGCCTCGATCATCAGCGCGACCTCGGCGAGGCGATGGCGGACCGCCTGGCCGACCACGTGCCCGCCCGCCCCGGCGAACCGCACCGTCTGCTCGAAGCAGACCTGCATCGCGCCGACCGCGCCCAGCGCCATCAACAGCCGCTCCCACTGGAAATTGGCCATGATCAGGTAGAAGCCCTGATGCTCTGAGCCGAGCAGGTTCTCCTCGGGGACGAAGACGTCAGCGAAGGCGATCTCAGCCGTGTCCGACGCGTGCCAGCCGAGCTTGCGCAGCGGGCTCGATGTGACGCCCGGCGCCCGCGGCACGATGAGGAACGAGATCCCGTGGTGCCGAGAATGAGAATGAGAATGAGAATGATGCTCATTCTTGTTCTCGGGCGCGCTGGTGCGGACGGCGGTGACGAGGATGTCGGCCCGGACGCCCCCGGTGATGAACGTCTTGGACCCGTTGACGAGATATCCCCCGTCGACCCGGCGGGCGTGCGTCCGGATCGACGCGACATCGGAGCCGGCGCCGGGCTCGGTGATCGCCAGCGCGGCCACCAGCTCGCCGCGCAGACCCGGCACCAGGAACCGCTGCTTCTGCGCCTCGGTGCCGAACGCCTCGATCGGCGGCAGCGCAATCCCGGCGTGGGCGCCCAGGCCCGCTGCCACGCCGCCCG
>DATCFW010000427.1:0-5622 GCA_036509295.1 Solirubrobacteraceae bacterium
TGCGGCGTCACTGAAGTCGATCTCGATGATGTTGTCCTCGACGGCATCCTCGGCCGCCGTTTCCGCTTCCTGGGCCTCTACCGTTGACTCAGACCCGTATTGGGACTCCAGCTCAGAGTCGACCTCAGCGACGACGTCGCCGGTCGTCGGCTCGTATCCCTGGATCGACAGCGGGCCGGGCGGAGCGAGCTCAGGCGCGAGGCGAACCAGGGCGCTGTCAAGCTCATCCTCGAGCTCTGCGGTTACGTATGAAGCGGCCTCGGTGGCGGTCATCCCGAGCGCAATCGCCGCCGCCGTGAGCTCTTCGAGCTTCTTGCGGTCCAGCTTCAGGCCGAGAAACAGCGACGGGCCGGCGGTGGCGCTGAGATAGGACTGTCCGTGGGAGATGAGGGTTGCCGTCGTGTCAGACACCGGGACGGAGATTAAGTCGAGCGTCACATCCGGAGGACCACCCTGGTTATAGGTCAGGTCGAGCGACGGGATCAGGCTGGGGGTCGTCGCGTTGGACCACTCGATCGTCGGCCGCGAAGAGACCTCGGCCCCGCTGCCCGACGGGACCTGCCAGCCCAGTGGAGAGAAGGAGTAGCGACCCGTCCGTACGACAGCGTGGCGGCCTGACGTGTAGGCGCCCTGCACAGCCAATTCGGGCGGGGCCAATCTGAACTGTGCCGCCGCGTCCTCGATCGCTCGGGTGCAGACACCGACCGCCCCCAGCGACGCGCTGAAGGTGACGGCGATCGGGAGGTCCTCGGAGGAGAGCGACGGGAGGTTGAACAACTTTTTCTCCGTCGACCCGAGCTTGGGTGCGATGCTCGTGACGGGGTTGCAGTCGCTCCCCGGCGGTGCCGGCACTGGATGGGCGTCCGGCACGGATCCGGGAAGACGCGCGTGCGGGAGCAGGTCGGCCGGCACTGATAAGTCGACGTGCGTCCCGAACGGTGCGATCGACGCTTCGCCACCATCGATCGTCGCGACGATCGCGGCAATGTCGTTGTTGTTGGGTTGCAGATAGTCCACCGTGCATCCCTGCGCCTGGATGTAATACAGCCAGTCCGCGAGGGTGAACTGCTGGGGACTGAATTCGTCGATGTTGAACAGACAGGCACCAATATGCTCGACGACCGGCGGGCGCTTGATTCCCTCCTGGCAGTTGTAGTCGACCTCAGCGGGTCCTCCCGGATAGCTCAAAGTGAACGTCGTGTTGACGCACGGACCCTCACCGAACCCGGCTGGCCCGCCACTGGGTAGTGACTCCGGCGTCACGTCGGGCGTGCCCGTGACCTGGTACGGAGCGCCGACCGAGTACGCCTCGCCTTCCACAGCCACGGGCGGTCCTCCGAGGCTGGTCATCGTGCTGCCAAACAGCGCGTTGATCAACGGAATCACCTGACTGCTCGCGATCACGGGATTCCCGACTGAGGGAGCAAACCACACGCAGGCCCGCACAAACGACGCCTTCGACAGCGTGACCTGCTGAGCGAACTGGAAGCTGTAGACGCCGTTCACGACTCCGCTGTCGCTCGAAGCGACCGGGTAGAACTGCGGCGCAATCAGCAGTCGGGCGTGATCCGCGGCCGCCGACACCGCACAGGGCTTCTCCGGGGCCTGAAGCGCGACGTACGCGTTCAGCTGCGACGACGGCCGCAGCAACGGCCGAGACCACAACACCACCCGCACTGGCGAGCCCGACACCGGGTACCAAGAGTTCAACGGCGGACTGGGAATCCCGCTGGGCAGCCCCCTGGACGCGCCGTTGAGCAGAACCTCGCTCTGCCCCGCCGTCAGCGGCGGCGGCGGGAAGCCGGTCACGCCCACATCAGACCCCGCCCACGCACTTGCCGCTCCCGAAAACGTGAGCGCCACCGCGAGGACAAGGCCACGCCACAACACCGCCGCAGCCTAACCGAAGGCGTCAGTCACGGCTCGGAAACTCGTTCAGCGCGTATGATCGCCACGTAGGAGCTGGAGTGTCGGGAGTCATCGAGGGGAGAACCGCATGATGAAACACCGTACGCGTATGGCGACCGTGGCGGCGGTCACGAGTGGGGTCCTGTGTGTTGCGGTGGCCGGCGCCGCGACCGCCGCGTCGCCGGTCCGGGGTGCGACGTATCTGGCGACCTTCTCCGCGGGCGGGCGCGGCTCACCGGTCATCGATGACGCGCTGACCGTGGCGGCCAATGGCCGCTCGTTCTCAACCTACGCGCTTTACGGTCGCTACTCCTGCTCAAACGGAAAGCATGGCGTGATCCACGACACCGACACTCCCTCATCGCCCGGCCAACGGATCGCGATCAAGCCGAACGGGAGCTTCGCCGCGACCAGCCGCCAGGAAGGCTTGGACTTCGGCGTGGCCGGCACGTATAGCGGCGCGGTCAGCGGACATTTCATTGCCCATCAGGCCGCCGAGCTGACGCTCCGGATCTCGTTCAAAGCGAGTCACGCCTCACTGCGCTGCGACACCGGGAAAGTCCGCATCAAGGCGCTGCGTTCGAAGGGGTGATGCAGCCACGCACTCCGCGCTGGCACGTCCCGGCTCCTGGTGCGTCTCAAGACCCTCAGCAAACGCGGTTCGGTTGCCTCCGACCAACCCCCGAAGCGCTCGGGTCGCTGCTGCTTTGATTTGACCAGATGCGTGGCTCATGGTGCAATCGCGTGGGTCCGGGAGTACGCGGCGGAATGAAACCCACGGCCAGCGTTTTCGCTTTCGATGTCTGCCTGACGGCGACCGCACGCGTAATATCAACCGGAAGCGCAAGTCCCTGCCAGCATCACGAGCGGAGTGCTGTAAGACCTCCGAATCGGACCGGATGCCTACGCTCCGACCTCAGACTCTGCATAGGCGCTGCTCTCGCTCGGCACAGCCGCGAGCTGCGCCCCGCATTCGGCGACGTCCACGACCAGCCCGACTGCCCATTCGGGCCGGAAGCGGCTGTCTCGAACGCCGCCGTGGGGCTCAGCGAGACTGCCCAGATTGCGTGGAACCAGCACTGATCAACGCACGTGGGGCGCGGTGCTGGCGACCTTGGCCGGGACCAACGCGACAAGGAGTCACGAATATGTCCACTTTCGTGACCGTATGAGCTTCCAGCGGACGGACGCGGACTGTCTCTTTGGTCGGATCCTGAGTGCTCGCCTCCAGGGAGGATAACGGCTTCGATAGACCCGCGGCGTGGCTCGGTAACGTCTCAGGGTGGGCGTGGTTGGGGCGGTTCCAGGCATTGCATGATTTCCTGGGGGGGTTGTTGTGCGCTTTGCTGCTAGGTCTCTATTCAGGGTTCTTTGAGGATTACGCTGCCGTTCGCTTTATCCGCCTTGACCGGAGCTATAACCGAATGTTGTGGACGGCGTTGAGGAGAAAGGCGGCGTACCTTCCCGGTTGATTGAAGACCGAAGCCGGCGAAGGCCGGCAGGAAGGCACGCCATGACGAACTGTATGCAATAGGTCGACTGGAGTTCGATCGCTCGGTCCGTCTGCCGGTGGGGAGGAAGCGGCCGTGAGGCGTCGTAACAGAAGGGCGTATGGCCGAGCGTCGGGCGAGAGGCGAGGAGTTCGCGGTCCGGGTCAACCGGGCGGTCGAGCTGTTGGCGTCGGGGTCTCCGGCGGCGGCTGTGCGCAAGGCACTGGAGCTGGAGTATTCGCTCTCGACGCGGCAGGCGCTTCGCTACGTTCGGGTGGCGCAGTCTGCGCCCGGCGGGGTGGCGGTCCCCGAGGCGACCGCGACGTTCACGGTGCGGCTGCCGGTGTCGGTGATCGCTGCGGCTCGCGCTGGCGCGTCTGCTCGTGGGCAGGGGCTTGGCTCGCTGACCGCAGCGGCACTGCGCGGCCACCTTGTCGACGAGGACTGCTTGCCAGGTGGCACTGCGCGTTGAAGTCCGGCATGTCGGTGACAGGCTCGCCGACGCGCGGCTCGCTCAGGCCTATGGGTTCTGCGTTGCTGAACGTCGCCGCGTCGCGGCGACGAGGATCGAGGAGGTAGCTGATGGAAGACGATTTGACACCGATCCGGGTGAGGGTCGCGGCGATCTATGCGCGCGTGTCGACCGACCACCAGCGCGCTCAGGGCACGATCCAGAGCCAGGTCGCAGAGCTGCGTGAGCTGGCCAGGGCTCGCGGGTTGACTGTCGGCCCGGAGTTGGTGTTCTGCGACGACGGGGTCTCGGGAGCGACGCTGATACGCCCGGCGCTTGAGCGACTGCGCGACGGTGCCGCGGAGGGATCGTTTGAGGTGCTGCTGTGCCACTCACCCGATCGTCTGGCGCGCCGCTACGCCTACCAGGTGCTGCTGCTCGACGAACTGGCCCGCGCGGGCGTGGAGGTCGTCTTCGCGTTGCAGGACGAGGGTGCCCGGACGCCCGAGGGTGAGCTGATGCGCCAGATGCAGGGAATGATCGCTGAGTACGAGCGGGCGCAGATCGCTGAGCGCACCCGCCGTGGGCGTCTTCACCGCGCCCGGTCAGGCTCGGTCGCGGTACTGGGCCGCGCCCCCTACGGCTACCGGTACGTGCGCCGCTCAGAGAACACCGACGCATACTTTCAGATCGACGAGGTCAAGGCCGGCGTGGTGCGCGAGGTCTTCGGCCGCTACGCCCACCAGGGACACACGCTGGCAGCGACCGCCGACTGGCTCAATCAGACAGAAACGCCGACCACTACGCCGGGCAAGGCATGGCATCCATCCACGGTCCGTGGGATGCTGACCAACCCGGCCTACCGCGGCGAGGCAGCGTTCGGCAAGACCCGCCGGACCGGCGGCCGCGGCAAGGCCACCCGCCAGGCGCGCCAGCGCCAAGCGCGCCATGCTCTCTCCCCACAGCGCACAGCGGCCCCGAAGGACGCATGGACGATGATCGCCGTGCCGGCAATCGTCGACACCGACACGTTCGCGCTCGCTGCCTCACGGCTTGAGCAGGGCGTTCGCTTCGCGACGCGCAACGCCAAGAAACCGAGCCTGCTCCGGGGGCTGCTGGTCTGCCGCGAGTGCGGCTACGCGTGGCATCGTGTCGAGAAGGGCAAGCAGTCTAAACGGGTGCTCTACCAGTGCGGCAGTCGATGCCTACGAACCTCCGAGCGGCGCTGCAACAGCGCACCGGTCCGCGCCGAGGAACTCGACCAGCTCGTCTGGACAGAGATCAGGCGTCTGCTCTGCGAGCCGGACCTCGTCCGTGCTGAGATCGACCGGCGGCTGCAGAGCATGCGTGACACCGACCCAGCAGCGCGCCGCGGCGAGACACTCGCGGCCGAACTGATCCGCGCCGAGCGAGCGATCGCCAGGCTCGTCGACGCCTACCAGGACGAGCAGATCACGCTCGACGAGCTCCGCGCGCGCATGCCCGAGCTCCGCCGCCGCGAGCAGGCGCTGCGGATCGAATGTGACGCGGTCGAAGCCGAGATCGAGGACGCCACGAGCTACCTCAAGCTCGCAGAGACCATCGAGAGCTTCACCAGCCGTCTCACCAACGGGCTTGAGGAGATGAGCACCGATGAGCAGGCGCGCGTCCTGCAACTACTCGTCCGCGACATATTGATCGGCGGCAAAGACGAAACGGTGACGATCCGCCACTCCATCCCGCTGCCATCAGGCGGCCAGAACCCCGAGTCGCCGTTGCATACAGTTCGTCATG
>DATCFW010000428.1:0-5535 GCA_036509295.1 Solirubrobacteraceae bacterium
GCATAGCCGTGCTGAAGGGCCCCGGGCATCCGGGGCCCGGCTCGTCTCCGATGCGCTCACGGGACGGCGGTGACGCTCTGCGCAGTGAGGCCCGCGCTGGGAGTCCGGTCGTGGTTGCTCAACGACCAGCTGGAGTTCGCCAACACCGAGCTACCTATCGCCCTCGACAGGGTCAACAGGTGCGCCTACCGTAAGACCGACAGCGACGGAGTGCGCCTCTGGACCGCCGCTGCTCCGCTCTGGGCAGGAATGGTAGGCCGGGCAGAGGATTGTGACTAAGCGCATTTGGCCAACAGCCTGTTGGCCAATTACTCTGGGTCGCCCTCGGAAAGCGCGTCATCGTAGATGGCCGCGGCTGTTTCGACCTTCTGCGTCAGCTCGTGGGCGAGCTCGGGCAGCTCTGGAAGCGCTGCCTGAAGCTGGACCGGAACCTGCTCGGTGAACGCCGTGCCCGTGATGTAGCGCGCTACAGCGACGGGCGTGTCGACTCCGCGCAGCGCCCATTCGGTCACCGTCTTGTTGCGCCCTGGACAGAGAATGAGTCCGATGGTCGGGTCGTGATTGGGCTCGCGGTAGAGCTCGTCCATCGCGTTGAGGTAGAAGTTCATCTTGCCGGCGAACTCGGGCTTGAAGTCCTCAATCTTGAGGTCGATGACGACGAATCGGCTGAGGATGAAGTTGAAGAACACGAGGTCGAGGAAGAACTCCTGCTCCTCGCCCGTCTCCTCGTCGGGGACTCGAAGCGGAACTTGCCTGCCGACCAGAGCGAAGCCCTTGCCCATCTCCATGAGAAACGACTGCACGTCGTTGAGAAGAGCCAGCTCAAGGTCGCGCTCCTTGGCCTGCGGCCCCAGACTCAGAAATTCGAAGTGATAGGGGTCCTTGATGGCGTCACGGACGAGTTCTGAGTCGGGCGCTGGAAGCGCCCGGTCGAAACTCGAAACGGCGGTGCCGGTACGGCCACGGAGGTTGGTGGCGATGTGCGCCTCCAACACAGCCCGAGACCAGCCGTCCTGAATTGCGGCCCGGGCATACCAGAGGCGGTCCGCGGGGTCCTTGAGCTTGCTGACCAGGACGATGTTGGTGCCCCATGCCAATTGGCCAACAGCTTGTTGGCCAACTCCCACTCCCGGCATCTCCTCAGGCCAAGCCTCCGCGAACGCCCGCATGTACTTGAGGTTGGACCGGCTCAGGCCCGTCATGTCGGGGAACTCGCGACGGAGGTCATCCGCCAACCGGTCGATGACCCGACTCCCCCACCCTTCGCTCGCTTCTCGTCTCAGAATCTCCCGGCCAATCTCCCAATACAGCTGGATGAGCGCGCTGTTGACGACGAGGGTCGCCTTGGTTCGCGCCGTGACGATGCGGGTCTTGACCTCGGCGAGAAAGTCGCCGTATCCGACGGGCAAGGCCTCCTCACGTCGTGATGGCGCTTGGGACATCACGTCTGAGCTTAGCCTCGGCCAAGGACCGACACCCGCGCTGCAGCCGCTAGCAGCCGCGGACCGTGCCGCTACTCCCGGAGCGGGACTGGATGGTACTAAGTCGGCAGCAGCCTTAGCTAGCAGGGTATAATACGTTTAGAAAGTCCAACTAAATCGAATGGACGCTCAATCCATGGCCTATGACAGAGCCGGGACGGGTCAGTGGATGTGGCTCAAGGCCGTTGGCACACAGGCGGACCCGCTGGGGTCGGATTGGCGGGTGGCTGACAGTCATCTGCTCACGCGAGTTTGGTTCTCGAAGCACCCCCGATCCATCCGAGGCGGGGACCTGCTCGTGTACTACGCCGCGCGGCACGGTGCGTTTGTCGCCATCGCTGAAGTGGTGTCCGACCACGTAGACGAGGACCTCAGCGAGGCGCGGTGGAAGTGGAGCATGGAGGTCCGGCCAATCGTCGTCCTGGGGCTCCGTGATGCGCCGACCATCTACGAGAGCACCATCGAGCCGCTTCGCGTGCGTCGTCAATCGCACATACGACTGAAACTGGAAGAGTTCGCCGGCATCAGAACACTCATACTCGACGCCGCCGCGGTGAGCACCGGACAGGACGCGACAGCGTTGGCTGCACAAGCGAGTTCCTGGCACAGAGATGACGCTCTTCCCCGGCCATGCCCTCGACAGTAGCTAGCGTCATGGCAGCAGGCGGGCTCCGGCCTGCTGGCCGCGTCCGCTGGGGTGAAGGTCTGCCGGCAAGTAGCGGGGTCTACGTCGTCAGCCTCGGGAAGGAAAGTCAAAGTCGCAAAGCATCCCTGGGTCGTGCTCCTATCTCAGTATCGGCGCTGAATCGCTGGCTGGAGGTACGCCCTGAGCTCCTGCTGGACGGAAGGCAGCCAACCTCCTCGGACCTGGCAGAAGCGCTATCGGAGCTGTGGCTGCCAGACGAGGTCGTCCTCTACATCGGCAAGGCCACATCACTCCAAGGACGTGTACGCGGCTACTACAGCACCGACCTGGGGCAACGGCGGCCACATGCTGGCGGCCGCTACCTGAAAACGCTGGCTGCTCTCGATGGCCTCTACGTTCACTACGCCCCCTGCGAAGAACCGGAGGACCGCGAGGCGGAGATGATTGGCTCGTTCGTGGCGCAGGTGTCGAAAGCCGCGCTCGGGCAGCTCCGAGACCCCGAGCATCCATTCCCCTTCGCCGACTCAGAGTGGAGGCCGCGAGACCCGGTGACCGGCAGGCGTCACCGGTTCCTCAAGCAGCACGGGATACGGAGGGACATCGATGCCCAGTGAGATGCTGATGCAGCCCGCCTGCCTCGGCGATGCCGACGTCTTCCCGCTCCTCGCCGCGGGCAGGCACTCCCCAGGCAGATGATGTGGGCGGGCCGCGCAAGGGCGCTGAAGCTTGGGTTTCGCACAGCTGAAGCTAGCTCCACTTCGAATCGCTGGAGCCCGAGGCGCGACTTGCTGAAGCTGGGAGTTTCGTTTTCGCTGAAGCCGCGGTGGTGGCGTACTGAAGCCGGGAGGCGCGAAAACCGCCAATCGCTGAGGCTGAAGGTTTCGGCACCACTGAAGTTCTGAAGCTCGCTCACAGTTGATTCCCGCCCGCTCGCGGGCATAGCCGTGCTGAAGGGCCCCGGGCATCCGGGGCCCGGCTCGTCTCCGATGCGCTCACGGGACGGCGGTGACGCTCTGCGCAGTGAGGCCCGCGCCGGGAGTCCCCGTGAACGTGACCTGGACGTCGCTGCCGATCTGGAACGCGCTGACCAGGCCGGTGTTGCCGCCGGAGGAGAACGTCACGGTTCGGCCGTCGGCGAGCTGAAGGGAGAAGAGCGAGTCGTCGGGGGCGATCATCGTGATCGTGCCGGTCACCGGACCGGCGCCGCCACCGCCGCCACCGCCACCCGGGGTGCCGCCGCTCCCACCGCTCGTGCCGGTCCCTGACGTTCCGGTGCCGCTGGTCGGCGTGCCGGCGGTGCTCGTCGGCGAGCTGACGATCGTGACCGTCCGCGCCGTCAGCTCGCCGCTCGTCCCCGCCGTGTAGGTCAGGGTCACGGTGTCGCCGACCTGCACTGTCACACCGGTCGCCGCGTTCGGGGTGATCGAGAAGCTCTGAGAGCGCCGGTCGGCGCCGCTGACCGTGAACGAGTCGCCGCTCGCACTCACCGCGGTCACCAAGCCGCCGGCCGGCTTGGCGTGCATGTAGGTGACCGTCGCCAGCACGATCGCGCCCGCGCGGTCCGTGGTGTAGCTCACCCTGACGTCGTCACCGACGGAAAAGCCGGTGATCAGGTTGGGGTCCGAGCCGGTCTCGAGGGTGAGGTTCGGCCCGTACATGGTCCTGCCCGTGAGCACCGACAGCTTCAGGTGGTAGCGCTTGAACGTGTGGCTGGACGCGTCGGGCGCGCCGTCATCGAGCCAGCCGGCGCCGCCGTGGCGTTGCAGGGGGTTGCCGCCACCGCCGTCCGACGTGCCGAAGAAACGTCCGTCGATGTTCATGAAGATGTGGACGCCGGGGTCGTCGTACAGCGTGACCTCATCCGGTCCGCTGCCGGCCCCGCCCGCGATCAGCTTCGCTTGCAGGAGCTGCGTGATGATCCCGGCGTCATTGGGCACCGGGCTGCCGGCCGGCCAGACGCCGGCCTCGGACAGCACGGCCGCCACCGAGCCCGAGCAGTCGTATCCGGCCCGGCGGCCATTGAACCCGGGCCCCTTGATCCCGACGCTGGCCGTCCCCGCCTCGGCATGGCCGCCGCCGTAGACGTAGGAGTAGTCGTCGGCGGTGACGACGTCCGCGGCCTGGGTCAGGGCCCCGGTCACCGACATGCGCCGCCCGCCCGACTGGATCGTGAACCCGGACCAGTCGACCGAGACGATCGTTCCCGACGTCTGGTGACGCCCCGGCTGCGAGCGCGGAGCGCTGTGCGGCCGGGCGCCGGCGGCGGTGGCGGGCAATGCGAGCGCGCATACGAGCACGCCGATGGTGAAGGGCAGGCCGCGACGCCGCGACAGGCCCCAACAGCGGAGATCACGTCTCATCCACCCCTTGATCGGCCGAATCAGCCGAAAACCTGAAGGTCGCCGCGCCCGCGCCGGACGCTCGCGGCGGGGACCGCGGTGACGGCGGCGGGAGCGGTGAGCGTCCTAGCGCTTGGCGGTGCGGCGGCGGGGCCGACGCCCGTCGCCGTCGGACCGAGGCTCGCCCTGGCTGCGGGCGCCCTCGAACAGCATCATGACCACATTGGCGTCTACGTCCACCCGACCGTCACCGGATGCGGCCAGCCGCGCGGCGCTCTCGCGCTCGATGTCCTTGGACCGGTCGGTGAACTCGCGCAGCGTGGCGGCGAGCTCGGCAAAGCCACGGGCGTCGAGGACCATCTCCCGGCGGGTGACCACCGCGTCGCTGCGTTCGAAGCCGCCGCTGGCGGCGGCGGCGCCGATCGACCGGCCAACCTGATCGAGCGTCGCGCTCATCAGGCCGCTCTTGACCATGTCAGGGACCTGGGACCATGCCTTGTCCGCGACCCGGACGCGGCCGATGGCGCGGTAGTAGTGCTCGACTGCGCCCCGCCTTGGCTTGGTGCTGCTCAGCTCGATCAGGCCCACGCGCGCCAGGAAGCGGACGTGGTAACTGACGTTGCCCAGCGGCGCGCCGATCTCCTCGGCGATCTCACTCGGACTGGCGACCCGATTCTCGAGCACGCGGAGGATCTGGATCCGCAACGGATGAGCCAGTCCCTTGACCAGTCGCGGGTCATCAATCTCGGTTATTTGCATCATGCGTGAGAGCACCGCAAAGCCCTTGCGGATCCCTTCAGCCAGCGGCGATGGCGTGTTTCCACTTCTTCCGTCCGACCTGCACCGGTGACGAGCCGGCCCGAGCGGATTCGGTGCGAGCGCTTATCTTAGTGCCAACGCGGACGTCTGCGGGGTTCTCTGTTGCGCGCGGAGCCCGCGTCTCGGCCGCGCCGCCCTGGCTCATCGTGATCCTGTTTCTCCATCACCGCTATCGCAGCTCCGGCGGAGAGGAACGAGCCGTCGAGGAGCTGCAGTGGCTGGTGCGCGATCGGCTCGGCGAGGACGCCGA
>DATCFW010000429.1:0-3866 GCA_036509295.1 Solirubrobacteraceae bacterium
GAGGACCAGGTCGCCCTGCAGGAGGCGGGCGCCGTGCAGGCGCTCGCGGGGCGCTACTCGCTCGGGGAGTTCTGCGAGCGGATCGACGGCCTGGACCTCTTTCCGGTGCAGCCCCAACGCGGCGAGGTGTCGCGGCTGTACCGCCGGTGGACGTTTCACAGCGCGGCGCTCGACCTCGCGCTGCGCCAGGCCGGACGGCCGCTGCACGCGGCGCTGGGACGCGAGGCCCGTCCGGTCACGTTCGTCGTGTCCCTGCGACTCGGTGAGCCACCGACGCTGACGCCGATCGCGAGCCGGCTCGCCCACTACCCGTCACTGCGCTTCAAGCTCGATGCCACCACCTCGTGGACCCCTGAGCTGATCGCCGAGCTGGCCGATTCGAGCGCCGTGGACTCGATCGACTTCAAGGCCCTGTACCACGGCACCATCGTCGACCAGGAGCCCGACCCGGTTCTGTACGGCCGCGTCGTGCAGGCGTTTCCCGACGCGTGGCTCGAGGACCCCGACGTCGTCACCGACGGCACCGCGGCCGCGCTGGCCGGCGAGCACGAACGGATCAGCTGGGACGCTCCGATTCACTCGATCGCCGACCTCGAGGCGCTCCCGTTCGCGCCGGGCATGGTCAACCTCAAGCCGTCGCGGATCGGCGGCCTGAAACGACTGTGCGACACCTACGACTACTGCGCGCAGCACGGCATCGGAGCCTACGGCGGCGGCCAGTTCGAGCTCGGACCGGGCCGCGGCCAGGCCCAGTACCTCGCGTCCCTGTTTCACCCGGATACGCCCAACGACCTCGCCCCCGTGGGCTACAACGAGGCCGAGCCCCGTCCGGGGCTGGCGTCCAGCCCGCTGCCAGTGGCGGCCGACACGGTGGGCTTTCGCTGGGACGCGGCCTGACCCGGACCTTGCCTGGCACGCCCGGCGACCCGGGCGGCGGACTCAGCTGAGATCGAGCAGCAGATTGCCCTGAACCTGGCGATCGACCAGGCGCGCAAACGCCTCGTTGACTCGCTCCAGTGCCAGGACCTCGTCGATCCGGACCTTGAGCTCCCCGGCCCGCACCGCCTCGAGCGCCTCCTGCAGCCCGGCACGCCGCTCGTCGCGGGCCACGATCATCCCGCCATATCCGAGCAGCGACACCATCTTGCGGTACAGCAGCTGCAGGTTGAACGTCACCTCGGCGCCGGCGGACACCCCGAACGAGACGATCCGGCCGCGCGGGGCCACCGCCTGCACCAGCACGGCGGCAAACCCGCCGCCCAACGGGTCGAACGCGACCGTCGGCTCGAACTGATCGATCTCGGCGGCGATCTGCTCGGGGCCGCCCACGACGGCGCGCTGGGCTCCGTCGGCCACGATCGCGGCCACCTTCTCCGGCGACCCCGTCTGACCCCACACGGTGGCGCCGGCGGCGCGCGCCAGCGACACGATCATGCTCCCGACGCCCCCCGAGGCCCCGAGCACCAGCACCCGATCCTCGGGCGTCACCGCGGCGAGGTGACGTACGCAGTTCAGGGCGGTGAGACCGGCGATGCCCATCGCGGCGGCGTCCCGCGGTTGCACTCCGGCGGGGAGCTCGACGACCGCGGCGGCGGGCACCACCGCGGCCTGGGACCAGACGCCGTCGCGGACGCCGCCGAGCCGCTCCCCGGCGACGAGCACCGGACGACCGTCGAGCTCGCCGGCCGCCTCGCCGCCGAGCGTGCGCGGCAGCGGCGCCTCGGGATTGACGCGCCCCAGGGCGGTATAGCGATCGATCGGGTTGATTCCCCCGAACTGCAGCGTCACCCGGACCTCGTCGGGACCGGTCTCGGGCAGGTCCACCGGCTCGACACTGAGCGGCTCGCCGTGGAGGATGAGGCGCGCAGCGCGGACGGGGGACGAGTCGGGCGCCATGACGATCCGCCGTTCTAGCACACGCCGCTCCGTCGCCGGCCCACGCCCTTTCTAGGCTCGTCCCATGACATCGAACACAGAACTCAACGGAACGGTCGCGCTCGTCACCGGCGCGTCGAGTGGCATCGGCGAGGCGACGGCCCTGACGCTCGCCCAGCACGGCGCCGCGGTGGCGATCGCCGCGCGGCGCAAGGATCGGCTCGACGAGCTCGCCGCGCGGATCGCCGACGTCGGAGGCACGGTCACCGCCATCGAGGCCGACGTCAGCTCCCAGGCGCAGGCGCAGGCACTGGTGAAGCGGACCGTGAGCGAGTTGGGCCGGCTCGACACGCTGATCAACAACGCCGGCGTGATGCTGCTCGGCCCCGCCGTCGACGCTCCGCTCCAGGAGTGGGATCGGATGGTCGGCGTCAACATCCAGGGGCTGCTGTACTGCGCCCATGCCGCCATCCCCCATCTCCTGGAGGCGGCGGACGACGGGCCGCGCAACGTCGCCGACATGGTGAACGTGAGCTCAGTGGCGGGGCGGGTGGCTCGCAACGGCAGCGGCGTCTACAACCTCACCAAGCACGGCGTCGGAGCGTTCAGCGAATCGCTGCGCCAGGAGGTCACCCGGCGCCACGTCCGGGTCTCCCTGGTCGAGCCGGGCGCGGTCGACACCGAGCTGCGGCTCCAGAACCGGCCGGAGATCCAAGAGCAGATGGCGAAGCGGTTCACGGACACCGAGATCCTCGCCGCCCAGGACATCGCGGACGCGATCTCCTTCATCGTCACGCGCCCACGGCGGATGGCGATCAACGAGATCCTGGTGCGGCCCACCGAGCAGGACAACTGATCGCCGGCCGGGCGGCCCGGTCGCGTGGAGCCCCTGGGCCGGCGTTCCACTGAACGATTCCGTACCCTTGGCCGCGCCAGGCCGGCTAGCCGGCTCGTTCGGCTGCCCGCCCGCCACCTCGAACCAGGAGATCTCTTGCAAGAAAAGCTCGCCATCGCCGGCTCTGGAACGATTGCGGCCGGCCTCGCCGCCGTCGCCGCGCCCCACGGCGAGGTACTCCTGTGGGCACGCTCCACCGCCTCCGCTGAGCGGGCCAAGGCCGCGGTGGCCAAGCACTGCGAGAAGCTCCCGGAGCTGAACGGCTGCGCCGACAACGTGCGGGTCGTCACCGACCTCGAGGCGCTGGCCGAGGCGACGTTCCTCGTCGAGGCGGTGGTGGAGGACCCCGACCACAAGGGGCCGCTGCTCGCCGAGCTCGCGTCCTACACCGGGCCCGACGAGATCCTGGCGACAACGACGTCATCGCTCTCGATCGCGGACCTGGCCCGAACCAGCGGCCATCCGGACCGGTTCGTCGGCCTGCACGTGTTCAACCCGGTGCCCCGGATGGAGCTGATCGAGCTCGCCTACGGCCCCGACACCCGCGACGACGTTCGCGGTCGCACCTGGGCGCTGTGCGAGGCGCTGGGCAAGACCCCCGTGGAGGTGCCCGACACCCCCGGGTTCGTCGTCAACCGGCTGCTGTTCCCGTACCTGTTCAGCGCCATCGACCTGATGGTGCAGTCGGGCATGGCGCCGGCCGACGTCGACCGCTGCATGGCCCTGGGAGCGGGCATGCCGATGGGCCCGCTCGCCCTGCTGGACTTCGTCGGTCTCGACGTGTCGCAGGCGATCGGCGAGACGATCGGTGCCGCCGTGCCGGCCCGATTGACCGAGCTCGTCGCGGCCGGGGCGCTCGGGCGCAAATCGCGTCGCGGTTTCTACGACTACGACTAATTATTAAGGCTGCGTTCAGGTGCGCGCACCAGTATTCCCGGTGCGACGTACCTCATAGCAGCACCTCCTCCCCAGAAGCACGAAACCGGCCCGTCCCCAGCGGGCCGGTTTCTTTTTGGCCCCCCGGCGCCCCAGTCGGCGCACCAGTCGGCGCACCGGACCGAAGCCGCGGCCCGAAGCCGCGGCCCAGTCAGCGCCT
>DATCFW010000430.1:0-5782 GCA_036509295.1 Solirubrobacteraceae bacterium
GGGCGGACGTGCGCTTGCCGTCGGCGCGGCCGCCCGAGGCGGCCATCACCGCTTTCATCACCTGACCCATGTCCCGCGGACTCGTGGCGCCGGTGTCGGCGATCGCCGCGGCGATCATGGCGTCGAGCTCGGAGTCCTCCAGCTCGGCGGGGAGGTAGCCGGCGATCAGCTGGGCCTCGGACTCCTCCTGATCGGCCAGTTCGGGGCGCCCGCCGTCACGGAACTGGGTGGCGGCCTCCAGGCGGCGCTTGCGCTCCCGGCGCAGCACCGACAGCTCGTCGTCGCCGCCGTCCTTGGCCGCCTTCTGCAGCTCGGACAGCACGAGGCGCAGCGCGCCGACGCGGCTCTTCTCGCCGGCCTTCATCGCGCTCGTCATGTCGGTGCGGAGCTGCTCGGTGACGGTCATCTCTGTCTCACTGAGGATAGCTCCCGGTCCCCCCGGATCCCGCCGGTGCCCGTCAGGGCGGGCGCAGGAGAGGCCGTCGGGCGCAGGACCCATGGCGGTCGACGCGCGGTCGACGCCCACGCGGGGGCGCAGGAACGTGACCGGACCCCGTCCCACCCACCCGCGCGCCGGAGAAGGGAGCGCGCGGGTGGGCGGAACCGGGTAACGGTTCAGCTGCGATAGCCGCTCGCCACCGGCGGACCTTCGTACGCCTCGACGGCGACCTCGTGTCGCGGTGTCCTCGGGACGGTCCGGGTCGAGAGGAGAGAGGGCTCTTGCGGGAGTCCGGCCCGAGGCTTGGGCCGCGGCACAACGACGTCGAGGAGTAGGCCACCGAGTGTCACACCGATTGCGAGTGGGTTTGGCAACTGTTCACCTCCTTCGTTTCAGATTCCTGATCACAAGCGACGCTGACAAGGATGGGACACGGGGACTACCCGGGCATCGGCCGCGTGGCCAAGATTCGCGTCGGGGGCGTTGTCCACGCGCGCGCCGCGGGTGGGTCACGCCGTCAGGTCGCGCGCGCCGCGGGTGGGTCACCCCGTCAGGTGCGCAAGTGCAGCGCGGCCCACTCACCGCGCTGGCGACGGCCGTGCTCGCCATACCCGCGCCGGGCGAACGCCTCGGCCACTCGGTCAGCCTCGGTGACCAGCAGCCCGCTGAGAATGAGGCTCGGCGCCAGGCGGCGCTGGAAGGCGGCCCAGTCGATCAACGGCGGGGCGAGCACGTTGGCGACGACGACGTCGACGGATGGGACCTGCGCGAGGCGCAGATCGAACTCCGCCACCTCGAGCGCGACGCCGTTGCGGGCGGCGTTCTCCCGCGTGGCGGCGGTGGCGGCCTTGTCGTAGTCCAGCGCGATCACGGGACCCCAGCCGAGCTTGGCGGCGACGATGGCCAGCACGCCCGAGCCACAGCCCACATCCGCCAGCGAGCCTTTGGGCTTGCCGCCCGCTCGGCGTCCGGCCTCGCCAGCTCGGACGGCGCCGGAATCATCTGGCTCCTCGTGGTCGAGCATCAGCTCCAGGCAGAGACGGGTCGTCGCGTGAGCCCCGGTCCCGAACGCCTGGCCCGGATCGATGACGACGTCGACCCCAGTGGTGGCCGGCGGCTCCCACGGCGGGCGCACGGTCAGCCGGCCGGCGATAACGAGCGGGCGGTGGAAGCTGCGCCAGCGGTCGGCCCAGTCGTCGGCGATCTCCTCGGTGCTGACGTCGACGTAGGCGCCGCCGGCGGCGGCCTTGAGATCGGGCAGCGCGGGCAGCTCGCCCGGCGCCCCGTAGACGGCGTATTCGATCACCTCGGGACTGACCTGCACCTCCTCGACCCCGCTGGGGGCAAGCTCGAGCAACTCGGCCAGCACCAGCTCGGCCTGGCGGCGATGGACGCGGACCGCCAGCCGGAGCATCGGGTGCGCCGACCGCCCGCTCGCGCTCAGCCGCCGAAGGCGCGCTTGAGCTTTGAGAGCATGCCGTCGTCGGTGCTCAGGTTGTGTTCGGTGAGGCTCTGAGCGAGCTGCTCGAGCAGCTCCCTCTGCTCGCGCTTGAGGTGGCGGGGAATGACGACATTGACGACGACGCGCAGGTCGCCGCGGCGGCGCCCCCGCAACGCGGGCATCCCCTGTCCCCGGATCGTCAGCGACTCGTGCGGCTGGATTCCGGCGGGGATCTCGAGCTCGGTGGTGCCGTCGATCGTCGGCACCGTCACCGTCGTGCCGAGCGCGGCGAGCGGAGCGGCCACGTCGACGACCGTCACCAGCTCGTCCTCGTTGCGAATGAAACGGGGGTCCTGCGTGACCCGGACCTGGACGTACAGGTCACCGGCCGGGCCGCCATGGTCACCGGAGTGACCGCGGCCGGTGATCCGGATCCGCTGGCCGTCATCGATACCGGCCGGGACATCCACCGACACCTTGACGCGCTCGACCGTGCGGCCGCGACCGGAGCACTCGTGACACGGCGTCTGGGGCACGCGCCCGTCCCCGCCACACGCGTCGCACACCGCGGCGCGCACGACCTGGCCAAACGGGGTCTGGGACATCACCCGCAGCTGGCCGGCGCCGGCGCACTTGGCGCAGGTGTCGATCGGGGTGCCGGGCTCGGCGCCGTTGCCGCGGCAATGATCGCATCGCGACACCGCGTCGTAGGACACCTCCACCGACGCGCCCGCGGCGGCCTGCTGGAGCGTGATCTCGACGCTGGCGGCGACGTCGCCGCCCTGGGCCGGACCGCCCGCCCGGCCGCCGCCGAACCCGCCGAACGTGCCGCCGAGCCCGCCCCCGCCGAACAGCGCCTCGAAGATGTCGGCCACCGAGCCGAACCCCTCGAAGTTGGGCGAGTAGCCGCCGCTGCGCAGGCCCTCGTGACCGTACCGGTCGTAGGTGGCGCGCCGGTCGTTGTCTGACAGCACCTCGTAGGCCTCGGCCGCCTCCTTGAAGCGCTCCTCGGCGTCGGGCTCTGAGTTGACGTCGGGGTGCAGCTCGCGGGCGAGACGGCGAAACGCCTTCTTGATCTCGGCGTCGCCGGCGCCGCGGGCGACCCCGAGGATCTCGTAGTAGTCGCGTGGCATCTGAGACGCGCTCATCGTTCGTCGTACACGTCGACGACAAAGGCGGACAACTGCGCGGCCGCCTCGCGCACGGTGCGGATGGCGTGCCCGTAGTCCATCCGCAGCGGGCCGATCACCGAGACGGTGCCGAGCGTCCGCTGGGGCAGCCCGTAGCTGGCGGCGACCAGCGCCAGCGAGCGCAGCGCCGGCACCTCGTTCTCGGCGCCGATCCGCACCGCGACGTTGTGACTGGCGCTCAGCGCGGAGCGCAGGATCCCCAGCAGGGCGACGCGGCGCTCGAGCATCTCCATCAGCAGGTTGAGCTCGGACACGTCCCCGACGCGCCCGAGGGCGAACAGCTTGGCGGTCCCCTCGACGTACAGCGTCGCCTGGGCGGTCTCCTCCAGCTCGGTGAAGACCGGCGCGAGCGCGTCGAGGAACTCCGCCTCGGTCTGGCTCAGGGACGGGTCATGCACGCGCTGGTGGATCATGCGGGCGCCGAGGCCGAGGCCGACCAGCCGCTCGTTGAGGTAGCTGGCGGCCCAGTCCGTCAGCCCGACGTCGACCGGACGGGCGAAGGTGAACAGGCGCTTGGAGACGCCGCCGGTGGAGGTGATGACCACCACCATGAGGACCTGCGGCTGGAGCTTGAGGACCTCGATGTGACGGATGGTTGAGGTCTCGATCGGCGGCGCGGTGACGATCGCCAGCAGGTTGGTGACCTGTGACAGCGTCTCGGTGGTGACGCGCATCGCCTCGTCCAGCTCCCGGCGGACCAGGGACAGCGACAGGCTCGGTCCCGCCGGCGGCTCGGGCAACAGCCGATCCACGAAGTACCGGTACCCGGCCTCGGTCGGAACGCGGCCGGCGGAGGTGTACGGATGGGCGAGCAGACCCAGCTCCTCGAGGTTGGCCAGCTCGTGGCGGATCGTCGACGGTCCCCACGCGAACGCTGTACTCAGCGCCTTTGAGCCCACGGGGGCGCCCCCGTCCAGGTACTCCTGGACGAGCCGGCTCAGAACGAGCTCCTGGCGTTCGCTCAACATGCTGCTGGATTGTAGGTAGGGCCTCCCGGTCCCCGCCCGGGTCCGGTCCGTGCCGCGTCGCGAGCCGGTCCGTGTCTGCCAAGGCGGCCCGGGAGGGTGACCCGTCAGGAGCGGCCCGTCAGGAGCGGATGTCAGCCTCGCCGTTGCGGATGATCCGCTTGCCACCCTGCGCCGCCTCGGATCGCACCCGGGCGTGGCCGTCCTCGGTGATCTCCTGGATCGTGCCGGTCACGACGATCTCCTGCTCCATGACGCCCATCCCGCGGAACTGGACCGACAGGCGCTCGAGCTTGTCGGGGCCGCCGAGCGCCTCGGTGTGGGCGCGCGCCACCTGCGCCATCGTCCACAGGCCGTGCAGGATCCGGCTGGGGAGGCCGACCTGGCGGGCGAACTCCTCGTCGATGTGGATCGGGTTGAAGTCCCCGGAGGCACCGGCGTAGCGGACCGTGAGGAACCGGTCCGGGGTGACCTTCAGCTCAAACGTGTCGCCGGCATCCATCAGCTAGCTGCTCGCCCGCACGATGTTGGTCCACACGCTGGTGCAGACCGTCTCACCGTTCTGGTTGCGCGACTCGGTCTCGAACGCGTAGAACCCCATCCCGCCGCGCTCGGAGATGTCGGTGATCGCCGTCGTGCTCGCGATCTCATCCCCGGCGATCACGAGCGGACCCCAGCGGAACTCCTGCGAGCCGTGGACCAGGTGCGCGAAGTCGATCCCGACCTCGGGGTCGAAGATCGCCGGCATCATCGACCGGGCGCAGAACACGACGGCGAACATCGGCGGCGCGACCACGTCGGCGTAACCGGCGGCGCGGGCCGCCTCGTGATCGAGGTGGATCGGGTTCTGCTCGCCGACCGCCGCCGCGTATTCCTTGATCTTCTCGCGACCCACGGCGTAGTGGTTCGGGGAGTAGGTCTTGCCGATCGCGTCGGTGTTCACCGGCATCGCCGCGGGAGTCTACGAGGCCGCCGGGGCCGGGGACAGGCCGCCGCCGAGAGGGGGCCTGCTGGATATTGCATGTCTGGGATGCACTATCCAGCACGCCGGGCGTCGGCGCGTCAGATGATCACCGGCACCGCGCCCCCATCGACCGACCAGGCGGCGCCCGAGACGTTCGAGGCCCGCTCCGAGCACAGGAACACGATCACGTCGGCGATCTCGCCGGGACCGCCGAGCCGGCGGATCGGGAGCCCGGCCGCCGCGCGCTCGAGGACCTGCTCCCGAGTCGTCCCCTGGACCTCGGCGGTCTGATCGGCCAGCCCGCCGGGCTCGAGCCACAGCTCGCTGGCGATAGGTCCGGGCGCGACCGCATTGACGAGCACGCCGTGCTGGGCGTAGGCGTCGGCGTAGGCCTTGGACAGCGAGAGCTCGGCGGCCTTGGCCACCGAGTAGGAGATGTTGCGCTGACCGGGCCGCTTGCCCGAGGTCGAGGAGACGTTGACCACCCTCCCCCAGCCGGCCTCGATCATGTGCGGCATGGCGGCCCGCATCAGTCGCATCGGGGCCATCACGTTGATCTCCCAGTCGTCCTGCCAGTCCTGATCGGTCAGCCCCTCAGGCGGGCGGGTCTTGCTGGCGCTCGCGTTGTTGATGAGGATGTCGACGCGGCCGAAGTGCTCGAGGCACGCCGCCACCGCGCGGTCCCCGGCATCGGGCGCCGTCACGTCGCACGCCAGCCACCGCGCATTCCCGCCCAGCCGCGCCGCGGCGGCCCGTAACGCGTCCTCGCCGCGCCCGAGCAGC
>DATCFW010000431.1:0-6209 GCA_036509295.1 Solirubrobacteraceae bacterium
TGGCTCTCCTGTCGAGTTGGGGGTGAGGGCGGCGCCGCGTTTTCGCGGAAGCGGCTGCTGAGAGGCGTGTTCGTGGCCGTGTAGCTGGTCCTCGGAGTTTGCGCAGTACGCGATGACCCGCCGCCGTCCTCTGCGGCAGGCTGCTGGATGTCTGAAGTTCAGCGGTCTACGAGGGAGGACGACGTGCGGGTCACTACCGCATTTAAGCGGATGCTCGGCTTCGCGGGAGCATCGATCAAGGACGTAGCGTTCGGTGCTGACGGTGTGGTCGTGACGGTCGCGTTGCATGCCCGCAAGCGGCCGGTGTGCTCAGAGTGCGGCGCTCGTGGCCTGGCGATCAAGGAGCACCGTGAGAAGCGCTGGCGGCATCTCGATCTCGGTGCCTGCCGCTGCCACATCGAGTGCCGGCTGAGACGGCTGTACTGCCCAGGCTGCGGGGATGTCTACGAGCAGGTGCCGTGGGCCAGAGCCGGTTCGCCGTATACGCGCGACTTCGAGGACACCGTCGCGTTCCTGGCGCAGCAGATGGCCAAGACGCCGCTCACCAAGCTGATGCGGATCGGGTGGCGCTCGGTCGGGAAGATCCTCGCCCGAGTCGTTGCCGACAAGCTCGACCGCGGCCGTCTCGACGGGCTGGTGATGATCGGCTGCGAGGCGGTGTCTTCATACTGCACCTCCGGCAACGAGTTCTTGCGTTAGTTTCCTGATTCGGGTGGAGTTCGCGATGCGGTTGCGGCAGGCGGCATCGACCTCGTCGTTGATCGTGATCGCGAGCTTGCGTTGGCCGGCACGTCGCGCTTGGAGCTTGCCTTGGTTGATCCACCGGTAGATGACGGCGTCGCCGACGTCGAGGCGTTGGGCGAGGTCGTGGACGCCGATCTCGCCGTCGGGCAGTTTCGGCGGGGAGGGGATGCGGTGCTTCCAGCGCATCCAGCGGACGTTGTCTTCGGTGAACGGACGGTCGCTGGCGGTGAGCCAGCCGGCTTGGTTGAGGTGCTCGGCGAGCTGCTGGTTGGTGTGGGTCGGCCCGAGCTGGCGGATGATCTCGAACACGGCCTGAGCGCGGGCGCTGCGGGCAGCTTGGGGCCTGAGCACGGTGAGCTGTTCGCTGGCGCCGGACTGCCAGCGGATCCCGACCTGGATCTCTGGCTGGTCCGGCGTGAAGGTGAGCGTGACGTCGGCGATCAGCGCGCGCAGCAGCCGTTTGCGGTCGCGGTGGCTGGTGGTCGGGGCGGCCCATAGCCGCGGCAGGTCGCGGGCTAGCGCCTCGATGTCGGCGCGGGCCGGGAGTGGCGGCTGGGTAGCGTGGCGGGCGAGCTCGGCCTCGGCATCCTGGAGCTCGCGCAGCTTGGTCTCCCAGCGGGCTTCAAGCGTGCGTGCGACGAGCCGGTTGTCGGGGTCGCACTGGTGGAAGGCGCGTTCGGCGCGGGCGGCGTCGTAACGGGCGCGCTCGACGCGCAACTCGACCGCCCGCGTTTGACGGGAGCTACGGTCGGTGACGGTGTCGGCGGCCTGCAGCGCGAGCTCGATCTGCTCGGGCGCGAGCGCGGCGAGCAGCCGCTCGATCACGGCTTGCTCGATCTGCTCGCCCATCACGCCGCGGCAGCCTGGGGTGCCGACGCCGTCGACGCGGCTCCATTTGCAGTCATAGCCGGGTTTGCCGTCTGAGGTGTAGAAGGTCGCCATCGACCGCCCGCAGCTGCCGCAGCGCACGATCCCCTGCAACAGCGCGCGGCCCTCGCGCACCGGGCGTGCGCCTTGGAAGGTGCGGTTTGACTGCAGTCGCTGCTCGTTGGCGAGGTACTGCTCCCAGGTGATGTAGCCGGGATGGTGGTCGTGGATCACGATGCCCCACTGTTCGCGCGGCAAGACCGTGATCCTCTTGCGGATCGTGCCGTCGGGCTCGACCGCGCGACGGCTCTTTCGCCGGCCGAACACGTAGACGCCGGCGTAGGCGGGGTTCTGCAAGACCGTGATCGCACGACTATGGGACAGCGGCACCCAGCGCAGCTGGCCCGCCCACGCGCCGCCGTAAGCGCGGGCGGGGAACCGCTTGCGCCGGAACTCGCGCACGACCGCGCACGCCGACCCAACCCGCTCAAAGCACGCGAACACGTCGGCGATCGCCGCGCGGACCTCCTCGTCGGGGTCCAGCACGACCTGCTGCTCATCGTCATAGACGTAGCCAACCGGCAGCGGCACGCGCAACTCGCCACGCTCGGCGGCGTGACGCCGAGCGCCCTGCAGGCGCGAGGCCATGATGTGCAGCTCGGCCTCTGACCACTGTGCCTTCAAGCCCAGGATCATCCGGTCGTTGAAGTCCTGCAGGTCATAGACACCGTCAGTGTCGACGATCAGGGTGTCGGTCAGCGAGCAGAACTCAAGCAGCCTGTGATGCTCCGCGCTCGAGCGCCCCAGCCTCGCGACCTCCAGCCCCAGGATCGCGCCGACCTCCCCCAGGCACACGCGCGAGACCAGCTCCTTGTAGCTCTCGCGCGGCTCGGCGTCGCGGCCGGAGACGCCCAGGTCGCCGTCGATCACCAACACCCGCTCCGCCTGCCAGCCCAGCCTCGCGGCCTCCTCGGCCAGCGCGTACTGCCGCTCGGTCGAGCGGAAGTGCTCGCGGACCTGCCTCGGCGTCGATTGGCGCAGATAGACCACCGCCAACCGGTCCAGATGCGAGGTCTCGATCTTCTGCCGGGCGCTCACCACCACCGGCGGCCTCCGCGAGCGCGCACCAGAGCATGTTCGCGAGCGCCACGCCCGCCTCGCCGCGTGTCGGTGGCACCGATCATCACTCCAGCGCCCGCCGTCGCAGCAGCTCCAGGTTGATCAGCGAGATCTCCCCAAGCAGCGCCTCGTTGTGCTGGGTGTCCTGCACGTGGGACTCGGTCACCTCGGCGAACGCTTGCGGCACATACAGGGTGCGGCTGCGCCCATCGAGGTACACCGCCAGATACGGGTACGGGCCGTGAAGCTCGCCGCGGTGGCAGCGGCAGCGCTCGCTCGAGCACTGCCGCCCCTCCCGCAACAACGAGCCACGCAACGTCCGCTCGGGATCGGACAATCCACTTGCCAGCCGCCGGCGGCGAGCCAACAGCTGGCGCACGCTCAACTCGGTGAACTCCGAAGCAGCCATCCTGTAGGTGATTCGCTGACAAGACGCGAGTTCCTTCCCGAACACCGCTCACGGCTGATGCTCCAGCCCAAAATCACCGCGATGAGTGCGAAGCCACCGCTGCGGGCGCTCACCGTCGTCCTCGACAAGACCGACAGTACGCAGCCGCCGCAGCGCCGAGAGCGCCACATCCGCCGCACAGCCCGCCAGCTCGCCGACCTTCTCCGGCGAGCGCTCGTACCGCGCGTCGGTCGCCCGCAGCACGCGCGCGTCCAACGAACTCAGCGCTAGAAACGCAACACCGCTCATCGCTGACTCTCCCCGGCCGCCACGTCCCCGATCGCCGCGACCAGAGCCACCAACTCGGCCAGCACCTCGACGCTCAACGGCCGCTCGGCCGACTCAGGCCCGCGGTCGGTCGCGTCCTCCAAGATCCCGATCGATCCCAGTGGGCCCTCGCACACGTACAACCGCACGCCGCGCAAACGACGCTCATACAGGATCGCCAGCCGCTGTCCGCGCAACGGGTGGAACGGATGCGTTACGACCAGCGAGTCACAACTAGCGTTGGCGCCACGCGCACTATGCGCATGCCGTCGACGAGGTGTCCTACGCCTCGGAGCATCGCTTCCTGACCGGCGTCGCTGACCACGACACGGGCGGCGTGGTGTGGGCCGCGCCGGGCCGCAACGCCGCGACGTTGCAGGCGTTCTTTGACGAGCTGACCGACGAGCAGAAAGCCTCGATCCAGGCGGTCTCGATCGACATGTCCGCCGGCTACGAGAAAGCGATCCGTGCCGCGGTCCCGAACGCTGCCGTCGCCTTTGATCCCTTACTTGTGCAGGGCTCCCGCGTCAAGCGCAGGATCCAAGGGTTATCAGGGTCGAACTGCGATCCGGTTGGCGGTGCGTGCGCGCGGTTGATGGTGCGGGTCTTGTGCGCGCGGGCGCCCAGCCTTACTTCGGTCCACGACCCTCGGGTTGGCTCCGGGGCCGGCGACATGATGTGTGATGGGGTGATCCCGCTGGGGGAAGCGTTGCGGCCGCTCGGTCTTTCAGGGCCGTCCACGCGAGCGTGGCGGGCAGGGGCATGCCGGGAGCCGGCCGCGGCGATCGGTGTGACGAAGGGCTTGGCGCGCACCGGGAAGGTCATGCGGGTGCCAGTGCCTCCTCGCCGAGCTCGCGCAGCGTGTGGTAGCTGCGCTTGAGCAGCTTGCGCGCGACCGACAAGCATGCGCGGTTGTGCCCGAGCCGCGCGGCCGCCTCTCGGTAGTAGTCGAGGTCCGGGCTGCCCCGCCGGCACGCGGACTGGGCGGCCTCGAACAGCGCCCAGCGCAGCGCCGGCGGACCTTGCCGCGAGAGGTGCCCGGGCGCGCGGTGCTGGTCGGACTGGTGCACCGTGATGTCCATCCCGGCGTAGCGGACCGCCAGCCGCGAAGAGGAGAAGCGGGTGCAGTCGCCCAGCTCGGCGAGGATCGTGACCGCCACCAGCGGCCCGATCCCGTAGTGGGCCATCAACGCCCTGCAGCCGGCCTGGCGGTGCGCATAGGCGCGCAGATCCTTGTCCAGCGGGGCGATCTGCGCCTCGATCCCGTCGATCATCGCCAGCGCGACCGTGACCTGCTCGCGCGCCGCCGCCGGTAGCGGCTGGGAGACAAGCCACTCCCGCCCATCGCCGGTCATCAGCTGGCGGCGCTGCGGGCAGCCGTGGTGATACAGCGTCGCCTGGATCCGCTGCTGCCACTCCGAGCGCTGCTCGCTGAGCGTGTGGCGCAACCTCACGCGGGCGCGCAGATCGAGGATGTGATCGGGCGGGACCCACGACTCCGGCAACCGCCCGACCATCAACAGCTCCCGCAGATGCCGCGCGTCCGCACGGTCCCCCTTCGCCCGCTTCTTCGGGCCTCTGAGCCCCGCTGTCTCCGCCGGCTCCGCGAGATGCACCTCGGCCCCGACCCGGCGCAACTCCTCGACCACGAACCGCCAGCCCGTCGTCGCCTCGAGCGCCACCGCCAACTGCTTGCCGCGGAACCGCGACAACCACTTCCGCACCGCCGCACGATCCGCCGGCACCACCCGCGTGCGCGCAACCTCGCCGGTGTCGGTGTCGATCCACTCGCCGGTGATCTGTCCTCGATGCTGGTCAAGTCCCATTACGATGCTCACCAGGGGCCTCCTCAAGCTCCACGGTTACCAAGCCTGCGCGGACACGCTCCGCGCTTGAGCTGAGGAGGTCCCTACACGTCGGGTCGGACGGACTGCTCATGACATCTTTCATGTGGTGCAGCTCGGTAGCAAGGCCGCCGACCAGGTCCGCCGCGACGAGTACAACCGCCACGGCCGCTCCTTGACCGGGGAGGGGAAGTGGATCAAGGGCGCTCGCTACAGCCTGCTCAAGGACACCGCCAACCAGACCACCAAGCAGCTGCTCAAGCTCGCCGAGGTCGTGCTCACCAACAAGCCGATGTACCGCGCGTTCCTGCTACTCGGCGAGCTGCGCTACCTCTACCGACTCCCGAAGGAGGAAGCCGCCGAGCGCCTCAACGCGTGGCTCGCATGGGCATCACGCTCAAAGCTCAAACCGTTCATCAAACTCAGCCGCACCCTTCGACAGCACAAGTCCGGCGTGCTCGCCGCGATCGAGCTGAACATCAGCAACGCACGCCTTGAGGCGCTGAACAGCCGCGTCAGGCTGATCAGCCACCGCGCCCACGGCTTCCACTCAGCCGACGCACTGATCGCCATGATCTACCTCTGCTGCGCGGGCATCCAGATCGAACTCCCTCACCGGTAACTCACCCCCAACTCGACAGGAGGGCCGAATAATGAGCACCGCAGCGGTCGAATCTTTCCGCGTTCTGGTGCCACGTCTCCGCGGCCACAGCCCGTTCGCTCCAGAGTCGTCTGTAGAAGTCATTTGCGTACCGGCCTGCCGCTCCCAGCGGTTCCAGAGCTGCTGGACTCATGATCGCTTTCGCCAGTCGGCATGACGCCCCTAGCACGGCTGCTTCCGCGACATCTCGATCGCAGTGCGCACGTTTCCTGAGCGGCCCATCGAGGAGTCGCGCGACGTGGGCTCTGCCTATCTATGC
>DATCFW010000432.1:0-5271 GCA_036509295.1 Solirubrobacteraceae bacterium
GGGCCGGCTGAACTTCGAGTCCGCCTACAACGTGTACCTGGGACTTCCCGGCGGTGGTGACGTGCTTGAGCTCACCGTCAACGTCGGCCGCGACGAGCCCTACGACCTCGGTGACGGCTACAACCACCTGGCGCTCGTCGTCGACGATCTCGACAACCTGCTCAGCCGTCTGTCCCAGAACGGCGTCGAGCCCGAGAAGCCGCCGTATTGGGTGGGTGCGACGGATTCCCGGGTGGGGGTCGGCCGGATCTGCTTCGTCGCCGACCCCGAGGCGCCGCCGCCGCCGGCCGCCGGGCCGGAGCTGGCACTGCCCGGCTGAAACCGCGCCGCCGGAAAATTCGTCCTTATTTCGGCCGATCCGGTCCGTTGCCTGAGCAAGTCCCCGAGATACCCGAACGTTGGTCGGATGTCAGGATGGTTCGGGGCAGAAGGGCTCAGGCAGATGGGGCACTTGGTCGATAGTCGTCAGATGAGCATGCGAAGTCAGCGCACCGACGTGAAATCCCTGGCTCGCCCCTGGCCGGGGAGGCTCGGCGGCTCGGGCGACGGCTTCGTCGCGGGTCGGCTGGTGGCCGCGCTCGGCGTGGTCGCGATCGGGCTGATGGTGCTGGTGATCGACGGCCATGGCGTGTCGTGGCTCGCCGGCCTGATCGTCGGTGGTGCCGCAGGCGCCTGGATCGCGCTGCTGCGCGCCTCCGGCGTTGGCTCCGACCGTCCGGCGGTGCCGCGCACGGCGGCCGCGGCGCGCGCGGAGCGGCGCACGGCCGGCGCGGTCAACGGGCTCGAGCAGTCGGGCTGGCGCTTCCTCCACGACGTCCGCGGGCGCGACACCACCTATGACCACATCGCGGTCGGCTACGGCGGCGTCATCCTCCTGCAGAGCATCGATCCGCAGGGCACGGTGACGATGCGCGATGGCGAGCCGTTCGTCGAACGCCGGGACGATCCCGCCATCGAGCCGGTGGTGACGCGGTTGCGCCCTCGCGCGGTCGCCGATGCCGGCGCGTTCCGGATCGATGTTGAGCGGATGGCCGGGCGCCGCCTCTGGGTCCAGGCCGTCGTCGTGTTCTGGTCCGAGTTTCCCGCCGGGTGCGTCACCGACGGACGCTGCGTCTACGTCCATGGGTCGCGGCTGGCCGAGTGGATGGCCCGGCGCCCGCATCAGCTCAATGCCGCCGAGAGCGACGATGTCTTCGGCGCGGTGGCCCTGCTCGCTGAGCACGGCGGCGATCTCCCGCTGCCGCTCGCCGTGTAGCCGCCTCGCAGCTGCCGCTCGCCGGTGGCCGCCTCGCGGGCCGGTGCGGGGTCCGCGAGAGCATCGGTCAGCTGCCGATATACGCCGCGAGGTGCTCGCCGGTGAGGGACCGGGGTCCCGCGCGCCCGGCGACGAGGTCGGCGGGTGTGCCCGTAAAGACGATTCGGCCGCCGTCGTGGCCGGCGCCGGGCCCGAGGTCGATGATCCAGTCGGCGTGCGCCATGACCGCCTGGTGGTGCTCGATGACGATGAGCGACTCGCCGGAGTCGACGAGCCGGTCGAGCAGGCCGAGCAGCTGCTCGACGTCGGCGAGGTGCGGGCCGGTGGTCGGCTCGTCGAGGACGTAGACGCCGGGTGGTTGGGACCGTTTCTCCGCCATGTGGGTGGCCAGCTTGAGCCGCTGCCGCTCGCCGCCGGACAGCGTCGTGAGCGGCTGGCCAAGGCTGAGATAGCCGAGCCCGACGTCGGCGAGCTGCTGCAGGATGACGTGCGCCGCCGGCGTGCGCGCCTCGCCGGCGCCGAAGAACGCCTGCGCCTCGGCCACCGACATCGCGAGCACCTCGCTGATGTCGCGGCCGGCGAGGTGGTGGTCCAGCACCGATGCCTCGAAGCGCTTGCCCTCGCACTCCTCGCAGGTGGTGGCGACGCCGGCCATCATCGCCAGGTCGGTGTAGATGACGCCGGCGCCGTTGCAGTTGGGGCACGCGCCCTCGGAGTTGGCGCTGAACAGCGCCGGCTTCACCCCGTTGGCCTTCGCAAACGCCTTGCGGACCGGCTCGAGCAGACCCGTGTACGTCGCCGGGTTGCTCCGTCGCGAGCCGCGGATCGCGGCCTGGTCGATCGACACCACACCGAACCCGTCCCCACCCACAATCGACCCGTGCACGAGCGAGCTCTTGCCCGAGCCGGCGACGCCGGTGACGACGACCAGCACCCCGAGCGGGATATCGACGTCGACGTCGCGCAGGTTGTGCGCCGTCGCGCCGCGGATCTCCAAAACCCCGCTCGGCGTTCGTACCTCCTCCTTCAGCGCGGCCCGGTCGTCGAGATGGCGCCCGGTGAGGGTGCCGCTGGCCCGCAACCCCTCGACGGTGCCCTCGAAGCAGACGGTGCCGCCCGCCGTGCCGGCGCCGGGGCCGAGGTCGACGACGTGGTCAGCGATCGCGATCGCCGACCACGGCTTGTGCTCCACGACCAGCACCGTGTTGCCCTTGTCGCGCAACCGCAGCAGCAGATCGTTCATCCGCTGGATGTCATGGGGGTGCAGTCCGGCGGCCGGCTCGTCGAAGACGTAGGTAACGTCGGTGAGCGAGGAGCCGAGGTGGCGGATCATCTTGACGCGCTGCGCCTCGCCGCCCGACAGCGTGCCCGACGGCCGGTCGAGCGAGAGGTAGCCGAGCCCGATCTCCCCGAACGAGTCGAGAGTCTGCTGCAGCGCCGCGAGCAGCGGTGCCACCGACGGCTCTTCGCGGGCGCGGACCCATTCGGCGAGGTCGCTGATCTGCATCGCGCAGGCGTCGGCGATGTTGATCTTCTTGATCATCGACGACCGGGCCGCCTCGCTGAGCCGGGTGCCGCCGCAGTCGGGGCACGCGGTGAACGTGACCGCCCGGTCCACGAACGCGCGAATGCGCGGCTGTATCGCCTCCTGGTCCTTGGAGAGCATGGATTTCTGGATCCGCGGGATCAGCCCCTCATAGGTCATGTTGATGCCCGCGATCTTCATCCGGGTCGGCTCGTGGTGGAGGAAGTCGTGCAGCTCCTTCTTGGTGTACTTGCGGATCGGCTTGTCCGGGTCGACGAAGCCCGACGCGCTGTAGAGCCGATAGTTCCAGCCGCCCGCCGTGTAGCCGGGGATCGTGAGCGCGCCCTCGGCGAGCGACTTGGCGTCGTCGTAGAGCTGGGTGAGGTCGATATCGGAGACCGTGCCCCGGCCTTCGCAGCGCGGACACATGCCGCCGGCGCGGGTGAAGCTACGGGTCACGGTCTTGCCGTCACCGCGCTCGATCGTCATCTCACCGCTGGCTCGGACCGAGGGGACGTTGAAGGAGAACGCATTGGGCGAGCCGATGTGCGGCTGTCCGAGCCGGCTGAAGAGGATGCGCAGCGTCGCGTTCGCGTCGGTGGCGGTGCCGACCGTGGACCGGGCCCCGCCCGTCCCGCCACCCATCCGCTGCTGGTCGACGAGGATCGCGGTCGTCACCCCTTCGAGTACGTCGACCTCGGGCCCGCGCCAGCGTCGGCATGAAGCCCTGCACGAAGGCGCTGTAGGTCTCGTTGATCAGCCGCTGGGACTCGGCGGCGATCGTGCCGAACACCAGCGAGCTCTTGCCCGATCCGGAGACGCCGGTGAACACCGTCAGCCGGCGCTTCGGGATCTCGACGCTGACGTCCTTGAGGTTGTTCACGCGCGCGCCGTGCACGCGGATCAAATCGTGACTGTCGGCATCGTGCCGCACCGGCGACTGCGTGTCCGTCCTCGTCGCCATGCTCATCGTGTCTCCCGCAGCGGCTCGAACCTCGAGCGGGAGCCGAGCGCCGTCTCAGGGACGCTCGGCCCTCGCTCCCGTCTCACGCTGCGATCGTCTTCAGCAGCGCGTCGACGCGCTCGAAGCCCGACTTTGCGCCCTTCTCGACGCCGTACTGCATCGACATGTCGCGCTGCTCGGTCGACTCGAAGCGCATCGTCTGGGTCAGCTTCGTCTGCTCGCCGAGATCCTCGAACTCGAGCGTCTGCAGATGGTTCATGAACGTTTGCACCAGGCGCTCTGGTGGCTCGACCTCGCGAAACTCGCCCTCGACGACGCCGTGCGTGGTTCGGAACCGGTAGGTGCCGCCGGGACGGACGTCCATCTCCTCGACGACGGTGCCCTCGCCCCACCATTCGGGGATCAGCTTCGGATCCGTCCAGACCGAGTAGACGTGGGCGCGCGGCGCGTCGAAGGTCCGCTCGACGCGGATCTCGAGCTCGTTCGGGGTGGTGACGGTGGTGCTCATCGTGTTCCTTTCGTGCGTTCGAGGATCTGCGCGAAGCGGTCGAGCCGCGCCAGCCACGTGCTGATGCCCTCGAAGGCATAGGGCACGAGTCGGCAATTGCGGGCACGGCCGATCTTCTCCGTGGCGACGAGGTTGGCCTCTTCGAGCAGCCGGATGTGCTTCTTCATCCCGGTCAGCGACATGCCGAAGGGCTCGGCCAGCTCGGTGATCGTCGCGCTGCCGGCGCCGAGCCGTTCGAGCACGGCGCGGCGGGTCGGGTCGGCGAGGGCCGCGAACGCTTGATCGACGGTGGGTGGATACTGAACCAATGAGTTCAGTATGGCAGATCCGTCCGCGAAACGCGTAGACGTTGCCTGACGCGGACGTGCGGACGTGCGGACGTGCGGACGTGCGGACTTGCGGACTTGCGGACTTGCGGACGGCCCCGCTAGCCGCTTGGGGTCGCGTTCGCCGCCCGGGTGAAGGTCCCCGCCAGCCGAAGCGTCGTCACCGACGTGTCCAGGTCATAGGTGCCGGTGATGTTGTACGAGCACGTCTCGCCCTTGTGCAGGCCGGTCCCGGTCGTGCACTTGCCCGTGCCGGTGATGGTGCCGACCCCGTCGAGCCCGGGAGCCCCGAGGGTGAACGTGTCCGCCGTCATCTGCAGCCCGTTGCGGAAGAACAGCTCCATGGTGTCGCGGCCGGTGACCGGAAACACCGTCCCGCCGAGGTTGCCGTCCTGGATCGCACCGCCGCCTCCGTCCGGCGAGCGCTTGATCCGGTAGACCTTCTCGAATCGGTTGCCCGACGAGCTGATCATGGCGCCGACGGCGATCGTGGAGAACGACTTGTGATGGGCCGGCTTTGCCGCCGCAGCTGCCCCGGCCCCGATTCCGGCGACCGCCAGTCCCGCCGTCGTGGTGATCGCGATGATTGACGTGCGCATCATGCCTCCCTGAAGTGGTCACAGCTCTTCCACTCCTGGGGTACCCCGCCGGCCGCGCCGTAGTCAGCCTCTAGCCGCCGATCCAGGCTCAGTC